>NZ_BMOD01000099.1 GCF_014646895.1 Deinococcus roseus | reverse complement strand
ACGTTTGAACGCACCAAGCCCCACGTGAACGTGGGAACCATTGGTCACGTGGACCACGGAAAAACCACCCTCACCGCCGCGATCACTTACACCGCAGCAGCTGCCGATCCCACCATCGAAAAGCTCGCCTACGACCAGATCGACAAGGCCCCCGAGGAAAAAGCCCGTGGCATCACCATCAACACCGCCCACGTCGAGTACAACACCCCCTCCCGCCACTACTCCCACGTGGACTGCCCCGGTCACGCTGACTACGTCAAAAACATGATCACCGGAGCAGCACAAATGGACGGCGCCATCCTCGTCGTCTCCGCCGCTGACGGCCCCATGCCCCAGACCCGCGAGCACATCCTCCTCGCCCGTCAGGTCGGCGTGCCCTACATTGTCGTCTTCATGAACAAATGCGACATGGTCGACGACGCTGAACTCCAGGAACTCGTCGAAATGGAAATCCGCGAGCTCCTCGGCCGCTACGAATTCCCCGGCGACGACATCCCCGTCATCAAAGGCAGCGCCCTGCA
>NZ_BMOD01000097.1 GCF_014646895.1 Deinococcus roseus | reverse complement strand
AGGTGGGGTTTGTCGCTTTTGCCCTGGGCAATTTTCATCAGGTTCAGGTAGTTGAGCTGGGTGGCTCTTTCCTGAAACACGGTGTACACCAGATTGTGGATGGCGTCCGGGAAGGGAAGCTCCCACTGCATGGTTTTTAGGCGTTCTTTGTATTCGCGAATCCAGTCGGGGGTGCGCTGGCGGGAGAACAGCAGGGCGTTTTCCCAGGCGTCGGCGTGTTTTTCTTCTTCGCTGCCCCAGCGCATCTGGAAGTGGCTGCGACCGTGGGAGGCGCGCACGAGGTTGAGGAGTTCGCTGGTGTAATCGGGGGCGTATTGCTCGACGGCAAAGAAACCCTGGACCACGGTGGTGACTTCTGCGGGCAGGTCGGTTCTGAGGGTGCGCCAGTCAAAGCTTTTGTCGGCGTTCCAGTTGCGGGTTTCCTGACTGCGGGCGGTGTACCAGCGGTAGAGCCCGGTGAAGGCGCGTTCAATCAGGGTGTCTTTTTCGCGGTTGGACAGCAACCCTGCTGGGGTGCGTGAAACGGTACTGAGGAT
>NZ_BMOD01000096.1 GCF_014646895.1 Deinococcus roseus | reverse complement strand
TGTAGTGTGGATCGGGTAAGTTGGATCTACGTCAAGCCAGAGTCCAGACCCCCCTTCAGCCCTTGCACATCCCAGTGAGCCGTGAGCTGCAGTGCTGGAGGTGTTGACGCAGCTGATCAAGCAGCTCAAAGAGGCTCAGCAGGCCCTGGAAGCGTGTGTGCAGCAGACCCTGGACGCCCAGGAAAAGCTCCAGCAGGAAGTGCAGATGTTGCAGAGCATCCCAGGGATCGGCCCTGTGGTGTCACTCCAACTGGTGGCGGGCACCGGGTCGCTGAGTCGTTTTTCTTCGTCTGCTGCGCTGGTGTGCTTTGTGGGGATGGATGTGCGCATGCGACAATCCGGCAAACACGAGGCTGGGCGGCATTTGAGTAAGGTCGGCCATGCGGCGTTGAGGAAAGCTGCGTATCAGGCAGCAGTGGCAGCGAGTCGTTCCAAAAGTTGTCTGGGGTGTTTTATCGGGCGTTGAAGGCGCGAGGGAAACCCTCCAAGGTGGCGTTGTGTGCTCTGACCAGGAAGATTTTGCAGGTGGCTTTTGCG
>NZ_BMOD01000095.1 GCF_014646895.1 Deinococcus roseus | reverse complement strand
TTACCGACTCGAGGGGGCATGACAGGTCCATTCTCCCACCTGGGAGCCTGGCCTAACACACAATCATCTCAACGAACGACCCAGGTGATGACAGGAAGCATCTGTGAAATTGGGGACCCCGGATGCTGAAGTCCTTTTCTCCGGTGCTGCGCATGGGAGGGAGTACCCTTGCCCTGACCCTTTTGCTGGCCTCCTGTGCTTCCAACCCCACTTCCCTGCCCTCCCATGGAGAGGCCCGGTTCAAAGTGCTGGGTCTGACCGAAATCGTGGTTGGGGAAAGTGCAGGCATCCAGCCCCAGAACCTGACCAAGAGTGCCTTGCAGCTGAAAACCGTCAGCAACACCTATTGCAGGATCACGAAAGAGGTTGTGCAAGTGGATCTAAGTACCTCCCGGATAAACATCAGATTTGCACGGCTCCAAGCAGCTTGAAGGCGGCCAGCAAGGCCTCCGTTAGCTCCGCCACGGAGTTGTAGCACCGTCTGGGCATCAAAAAGCCCTTCAACTTCCGCCAGGTGGTCTCGATCAAGTTCAAAAACGGACAATACGCAGGCAAATACCGCAGATATAACCCCTGTTTCTCCCAATCCTCACGT
>NZ_BMOD01000094.1 GCF_014646895.1 Deinococcus roseus | reverse complement strand
GTCCTGGTAAGCGCCGAGGTAGGTTTCGTTCTCCACCTGGTGGGCAATCTTGCCGAGCAAGGGGCTCATCCCCCATTCGGTCACCATCTTGCGCGCAATGTTCGTCGCCTTCTGGAAGTCACTGGATGCCCCCGTGGTGATCTCCCCGAAGATGATCTCCTCCGCCACCTGTCCTGCCAGTGCCACCGCGATCATGTCCTCCAGCACTCCCTGCGAGTAGTGCATCCGGTCTTCAGGCATCGGCATCATGTACCCCGCTGCCCGGCCCCGGGGCACAATCGTCAGTTTGTGCACCCGGTCTGCATTGGGCAGTTTCTCCGCAGCCAGCGCGTGTCCCACTTCGTGGTACGCCGTCACCTTCTTGTCCCGATCCGAAATGACCCGGGATTTTCTTGCGGGTCCCATCACCACGCGGTCTGCTGCCTCATCGATGTCCTTCATGTTGATTCTCTTGCGTCCCGCACGCGCCGTGATCAACGCTGCCTCATTCAGCAGGTTCTCCAGGTCTGCGCCCACCATGCCAGGGGTGCGGGTGGCCACCACATGCAAATCCACATTCGGGTCCAGCGGTTTCTTTCTGGCGTGAATGCGCAGGAT
>NZ_BMOD01000093.1 GCF_014646895.1 Deinococcus roseus | reverse complement strand
TTGGAAACCACGCCTGCACCAACGGTCCGGCCACCTTCGCGGATGGCGAAACGCAGACCTTCTTCCATGGCGATGGGCTTGATCAGATCCACAGTCAACTCGATGTTGTCCCCGGGCATCACCATTTCCACGCCCTCGGGCAGGGTGATCACACCCGTCACGTCGGTGGTGCGGAAGTAGAACTGGGGACGGTACCCGCCGAAGAAGGCGCTGTGACGGCCACCTTCCTCTTTGGACAGGATGTACACGCTGCCCAGGAACTTGGTGTGGGGCTTGATTGAGCCGGGCTTGGCCAGCACCTGGCCACGCTCGATGTCATCACGGGCCACACCACGCAGCAGCACGCCGACATTGTCGCCTGCGAGGCCCTGGTCGAGCAGCTTGCGGTGCATTTCCACGCCAGTGACGGTGGTTTTCTTGGTGTCGCGCAGACCCACGATTTCCACTTCATCGCCGACTTTGCAGATGCCGCGCTCCACACGTCCGGTGGCCACGGTGCCACGACCAGTGATGGTGAACACGTCTTCCACGGGCATCAGGAAGGGTTTGTCGATGGCACGCTCAGGGGTGGGGATGTAGGAGTCCACGGCGTCGAGGAGTTCCCAGATGCGGTCGACCCATTCGTTTTCGCCACGGCC
>NZ_BMOD01000092.1 GCF_014646895.1 Deinococcus roseus | reverse complement strand
GGCGCCACCCTCTTCCCCCACAACAACGCCCTGGGAGCCACCAGGGACTTTGATCTCGTGCGCAGAATTGGACGCGCCACCGCCCTGGAAGTCGCCGCCACCGGCGTCAGATGGGACTTCGCCCCCGCCGTATCCATCCCCTACGACCTCCGCTGGGGACGCAGCTTTGAAGGCTACAGCCAGGACACCGAACTCGTCGGGGATTTCGCTGCCGCCTACATCGCAGGCCTCAAGGGAGACAGCTGGAATTCCCCCACCAGTGTCTTGCCTTCCGTGAAGCACTACGTGGCAGACGGGCACACCACCTTCGGATCTTCCAGGCGCATCGCAGGAGACCCCAACGCCCTGCAGAACGATGCCACTCTGGCCAATGCCCACGTGGACGCAGGCATGCAAGCCTTGCTGGAACAGGGGGCCTGGCAACTCGACCAGGGCAACAGTGAAATCGACGAAAAGACCCTCAGGGAAGTGCACCTCCCGCCCTACCAGAAAGCGATTGCGGCCGGAGCACTGAACATCATGACCTCCTACAGCAGCTGGAATGGCCTGAAGATGCACGCCCACAAGTACCTGGTGCAGGATGTGCTGAAGGACGAACTGGGCTTTGAGGGCTTCATCGTGACCGACTGGGAAGCGATTGACCAGATTGACCCTGATTTTTACACCTGTGTGGTGCAGAGCATCAATGCGGGGATCGACATGGTGATGGTGCCGTTCAAGTACGAGCGTTTCATGGAGACCCT
>NZ_BMOD01000091.1 GCF_014646895.1 Deinococcus roseus | reverse complement strand
ACGGCAAATATGGTTTGCATCTGGTGGTGGTCTACCTGCTGATCGGTAAAGTTAGATTTCCATGGTCTTTTGCCGTCTGGAAGGGTAAAGGTCGCGCCAGTGAAAGCAAATTGGCAGTCGGCATGATCAAATCCCTGTGCCGCCAACTGCAGGGACGTTTTCACCTGAAGGTCCTGGCCGACAGCGGCTTTGACAATCAGTACTTTCTAAAACCGCTTTCCCAATTGGGCCTGACCGTGCTGGTCGGCACCAAGGGGGACCGTAAAGTGGGTGACAAGAAGGTCAAAGAGCTGTTCTACAACGGTAGCTGGGTGAAACTGAACACACCCGAACTGCAGGTCACAGTGGCGTGGTTTGAACGCCGGTACCCCACGGGGGAAACAGAACGGCGCTATGTGATGTGCAATCGGCCTCTGACAGCGAAAACACTGGTGTCCTGGGGAAAATTGAGGTGGAGAGTTGAGGCATTTTTCAAAGCCGCAAAGGGGCGCTTCGGATTGGACCAGTTTGGTCAGCGGACGTTAAGGGGTGCCATTCGATTTATTTTTCTGTCTCTGCTGGCATTTATCCTGACGCACACAGTCAATGATCATCCGAATTCGCCAACCATGGATTGGGGAGACCTGGCTTTTCAGGCTGCGAAAAGTCTGGTCTTATGGGTGCTCAGGGCAGAATTCTTGATGCTGCAGGATCAGCTTTTCACCGACTCAGAACTGCATCCTTTTCCAAGGGCTGGATAGGTGCAAA
>NZ_BMOD01000090.1 GCF_014646895.1 Deinococcus roseus | reverse complement strand
AGGCACTCACACCACAGTTGTCGGTGGATGCAGTCCAGGAGAGGTTGACACTGGTGCTGGTCTTGCTGGGGGAGGTCAGTCCAGTGGGCACGGTTGGGGCCTGGGCGTCGGTGTCGCAGGGGTTGCCTCCGGTCAGGTTGGTGCCAGAGATGGTGCCGATCACCACGTTGTCAGACTTGGCGGTGATCACGATGGTTTTGGCTCCGGTGGTCACGTTGGGGAAGTCTGCAATCACGGTCTGTCCGGCGTCCACAGCCAGATCGTAGTTGGTGCCGTTGAAGCTCACGTTGATGAGTCTGCTGTTGACCGTGGAGGTGCTCTGGATGGAGAGGCGGTAGGTGCCAGCGCTCGTCACATTCACTGCGAAGGACTTGTTGGTGCCGTTGGCAATGGCTCCGCCGTTGCTGGTCACGGTGCCGGGCAGGGTGGCAGTGGTGGTGGGGTTGGTGGTGTAACTGGTTTCGGTGTTGAAGGCCCCCACGTTGTTCTTGGCGTCTTTGGCCCGCACTTTGAAGGCGTAGGTGGTGTTGGCGGTCAGACCGGTGATGCTGGCGGTGGTGCTGGTCACGGTGGTCTTCAGCACGCCGTTCTGGTACACCTCGTAGGCGGTCACGCCGCAGTTGTCAGAAGCAGCGCCCCAGGACAGGTTGATGCTGGTGTCGGTCTTGCTGGGGCTGGAGAGGGCACCGGGTGCGGAGGGCACGGTGGTGTCGGTGTCACAGGGGTTGGGTGCGCTGGTGGTGACGGTCAGGTCACTGGTGAAGGCGGACAGGTTGCCTGCGTTGTCCTTGGCCCGGACTTTGAAGGTGTAGGCG
>NZ_BMOD01000089.1 GCF_014646895.1 Deinococcus roseus | reverse complement strand
CCGTGGCTGGTGGGATTTTTCTCCCTGGTGCTCTACCCCTTCGCCTCGTCTTTGTACTTCTCCTTCACCAGTTACAACATCCTCAACGAGCCCCACTGGGTCGGTGTCCAGAACTACTCCCACATGCTCGACGATGCCAGATGGCTCACCTCCGTCAAGAACACCATGTACTACGTGTTGATTTGTGTTCCCATCGGGGTCGTCCTCGCCATTGCACTCGCCCTGCTCTACCACCAGAAAATGCCCGGACGCACCCTCATGCGCACCCTCATGTACGTCCCCCTCATTGTTCCCCCCGTCGCCACCGGCATCTTGTGGCTCTGGATGTTCAAACCCATCGGCGGTCTCTTTAACACCGCCCTCGCCTGGGTCGGCATTCAAGGCCCCACCTGGCTCGGAGACACCGACTGGGCCAAAATCTCCCTCATCATCATCGCCCAGTGGGGCGTCGGTGGAAACGTGTTGCTGCTCCTGGCTGCGCTGAGTGACGTGCCCAAACAACTCTACGAGGCTGCAGAGATCGATGGGGCCACAATCTGGCACCGCTTCTGGCACATCACCCTGCCCATGATTTCCCCGGTGGTGCTGTTCATCACCATCACCGGTCTGATCTCGGCCTTCCAGGCCTTCACCGAGGCTTTTATTGTCTCCGACGGCAAAGGGGGACCTGCGGACTCCACTTTGTTCTACTCGCTCTACATCTACCAGAAGGCCTTCCGGGACTTCGACATGGGCTACGCCTCAGCGCTTTCCTGGGTGCTGTTCCTGGGCATCCTGGCCTTCACCGGCATCGTTTTCCGCGCCAGCAAGAAATGGGTGGTTTATGACCG
>NZ_BMOD01000088.1 GCF_014646895.1 Deinococcus roseus | reverse complement strand
CATCGACGACTGTGTGGCCGAAAAGCCACACATGGAGGAGAACGCGGTGATCCAGTACCACTACGACCACAGCGTGGGACGCACCATCAAGGGGATCAACTTGCTCAGTTGTTGCTATGAGATCTCGGTGCAGGACCTCTCCATCTGTGTTCCTGTCCAGGTGGAAGTCATCGAAAAGACCGAGCTGTACGAGAACGAGCGCTCAGGTGAACTGCGCTACCGGAGCAAAAAGACCAAAAATGAGATCTTCCAGGATCTGTTGCGGGCTGTCCAGCAGAACCAGATTCCCTACGGGTATGTGTTGTGTGACGTGTGGTTTTCCAGTGCTGAAAACATGATGTTCATTCGGACCAAGCTAAAAAAGCATTTTGTGATGCCGATCAAAAGCAACCGTCTGGTTCGACTGCTGGCGGAAGGTGAGACCATCGAGCATCACCCAGGACAGAAAAAGCTGTTTCGGGCAGTAGACACCCTGGATTTGACTGAAGACCACACCTACCGGGCGGAGATCAAAGGACTGGCCTTTGAAGTGCTGCTCTTGCGCCACGTCTACAAAAATGCAGATGGAACGGTGGGAGTGGTCTTTCTGGTCACCAGTGATTTAACTTTGTCTGGGACGGCGTTGTTCGATTTGCAGCAAAGACGCTGGAAAATCGAACCGTATCACAAGAGCCTCAAACAAAACGCCTCTTTGATGAAATCACCTGCTCGTACCGCATGGACGCAACGCAACCATGTGTTTGCTTCCTTACTGGGGTATGTGAAGCTGGAAGGTCTGAAGTTACAGGGTCGAGTGAACCATTTCGCCTTGCGGACCAGAATTTACACCCGAGCGGTTCAAGCAGCCTGGGAAGAACTTCGAAACCTCAGAGAACTGTTCAAGTCACCTGTCCCACTCGGTGCGTAACTTCAG
>NZ_BMOD01000087.1 GCF_014646895.1 Deinococcus roseus | reverse complement strand
GATCAGGTTTTTACCCTGGGTGAATTGCTTGCCACACCACTTCATGCCCTGAGGGGTGCGTGATCATCACAGCGGACTACCCGACATACAGGGCAATTCGTGAAACCACACCATCATCCCTGGCAGAGAGCAAAATTGCTGTTCTGTAGCAGCGGGCGCTTTATAATGAACCCATGCAATCCTGGAAAGCGCTTGAAGCCAGTGTTCCCTTTGACGAACTGCCTGAGCTGTACAAAACCTTCCTGCGCTGGCGTGGCCTGGACCCCGAAGGCATGAACCTCAGGCGGGCACAGCAGCGGGTGTACGGCGAACTGAACCAGATGGTGCAGGAACGCAAAGCCACCCGTGAGGGTGAAGATTACCTGCTGCAGGTGACCTTGCCCTTTGTGCAGCCCTGAACACATCCATTGCAGAACAGCAAAATGCAAAACATCAAAAACCCGAAGGGAGCAAATTCCCTTCGGGGTGTCCTGACCAGTCAGATTCAATGGCCCGGTCCTGAAAAGATACAAAACATCAACTGTCCAATTCATTCATACAAACCACAAGACCGAACAGAATACAAAACATCAGGTGAACATCCATACCATACGCAACAAACCGTCAACCGATCCATACAGGGATACAAACATCAGGTGAACATCCATACATAAGAAAAAGGGTCAAATCATAAATGTGTGCTGTGTCTGCTTCGAGCGATTTCTGGTGATCGTCAGGGAGTGTGCCTGAGGTGCCATGTCCATCGATACAAAGGACAGAATTCAAAAACATACGTGTGAGTTGGGGTGCTCATCCACTCGCACAGCACACAGTTAAGATAGCAGCACAGCACTTATAAAACGCTTATAAGTGCTTGGAGGTAACTGCTCAGCACAGAAAAACTCCTTCGTGCTGAGCAGGTATCCAGATGTTTCTCCAGAATCACACTAGAGTCGACTGAA
>NZ_BMOD01000085.1 GCF_014646895.1 Deinococcus roseus | reverse complement strand
AGCCTTTCAAGTTCAGCCAGTCCTAAGCGGGTGATTTTCTTATGGGCAAAGGCCAGCCCTTTGCGGTGTAAGTACGGATTGTGTTGTCTGGCGGTGCCGTTCTGTCGCTCCACTGCAGAGGTGTTTGGGGTGTTGTACCCCAGCCGTTCCAGTTCCAACTTGATCCGACCGGTGGTGCCGTGGGTATAGCAGATGTCCACCGTCTTTAGCTTTTTGCCTTCCCGCACCTTGATCAGCTGCACGTGGGCCAGCATTCTGGGAATCCGGTACTTCACCTTGGGAGGTCTGCCTTGATTACCCTTTTTCTTCGGCTGGTACGGCACTCCGAAGATTTCAGGAAAGAGGGTAGCGTAGCCGTGTCCGCCATCGGTGAACAGGGCTAAATTTTGTGAGTCTGTCAGACGATCTTTGGCATCTTCTAGCAGACCCCGAATCAACAGCTCATCTCTGGCACCCAAACGCAGGGAGACCACAAACTTGCTGTAGGGGTCAATCACCGTGGCTTCCCAGCACGGCTGGCTTTTGTTTCCGTAGAAACCATAGCGTTCATCGGCCTGCAAGGCCGTGGTCTTCACCTGCACTGCTTTTTGGTCATGGATGCTTCTGGCATGGTTTCCAGTGACCATAATGATGCGTTCCACCGTGTCGTGGTGGACTTTGCACAGTCGGGTAGTGGCGGAGATCGAGTTGCCTTCACATAGCGTTTCAGCCACTTTGATGAAGGTGTCCGGGTGAATTTTGCTGTTCCAGAGAGCGGTTCCCTTGCGTTCACTGAACTCAGTGCCACAGGTTTTGCACTTCAAGTAGCGCAACTGGTGCTTGCCGTAGGTCTTGCGCACCACCAGGTTGTCCTGGCCCGTTTTGAGGTGGTCTTGGCAGTCAGGTGTAGGGCACGCTAAACTGCAAAGGGGCAGCGTTTTTTTTCTTCTCTCACAAGTTGAAATTTTACCGCTGTCCTGCTTTTTTGCCTCCCCTCTGCGAGATCATCTCAACAAACCACC
>NZ_BMOD01000084.1 GCF_014646895.1 Deinococcus roseus | reverse complement strand
AAGCTAGTAGCTGGTACCTGAGTAGGTCGTTGTTCGTGGAACGATGACTGAATCCGCCCGGACCACCGGGCAAGGCTAAATATTCCCAGTGACCGATAGTGAACTAGTACCGTGAGGGAAAGGCGAAAAGAACCCCGGGAGGGGAGTGAAATAGAACCTGAAACCATACACTTACAAGCAGTCACGGCACCTTACGTGTGTTGTGGCGTGCCTATTGAAGCATGAGCCGGCGACTTAGTCTTGTGTAGCGAGCTTAAATCGAACAGATGGAGGCGTAGGGAAACCGAGTCTGAATAGGGCGACTTAGTTACACGAGCTAGACTCGAAACCAGGTGAGCTAGGCATGAGCAGGTTGAAACTCCCGTGACTGGGAGTGGAGGACCGAACCGGTGCACGCTTAAACGTTCTCGGATGACTTGTGTCTAGGAGTGAAAAGCTTACCGAACCTGGAGATAGCTAGTTCTCCCCGAAATGTATTTAGGTACAGCGTCCAGTGTTCAATGTGGCGTGTAGAGCACTGACAAGGCTAGGGGGCCTACCAGCCTACCAAACCTTATCAAACTCCGAAGTGTCACAGTTGTAACTGGGCAGTGAGGCTGCGTGAGCTAACTTTCGTAGCCGAAAGGGAAACAACCCAGACCGCCAGCTAAGGTCCCCAAATCGTCGTTAAGTGGTAAAGGATGTGGAATTGCAGTGACAGCCAGGAGGTTAGCTTAGAAGCAGCTACCCTTTAAAGAGTGCGTAATAGCTCACTGGTCGAGTGGTTCTGCGCCGAAAATGATCGGGGCTTAAACGATGTACCGAAGCTGCGGATGCACATCTCTGATGTGTCTGGTAGGGGAGCGTTCCAAATGCCAATGAAGGTCGACCGGAAGGACGGCTGGAGGTAATGGAAGTGCGGATGCCGGTATGAGTAACGATAAGACGGGTGAGAATCCCGTCCGCCGTAAGAACAAGGTTTCCTGGGGAAGGGTCGTCCTCCCAGGGTCAGTCAGGACCTAAGATGAGGCTGAAAGGCGCAGTCGATGGACAGCAGGTCAACATTCCTGCACCTTGTTAGTGAGTGATGGAGGGACGCATTAGGATAA
>NZ_BMOD01000083.1 GCF_014646895.1 Deinococcus roseus | reverse complement strand
GCCCGATCTGCTCGGGCAATTCCACCTGCAGGCTTCGACAGGTCTTCGCCCAGTTATAGGACAGCCTTTCAAGTTCAGCCAGGCCAACACGGGTGATTTTTTTGTGTGCAAAACAGAGTCCTTTACGATGCATGTATGGATTGTGTTGTCTGGCGGTGCCATTCTGTCGTTCCACGGCAGAGGTATTCGGTGTGGTATACCCCAGCCGTTCCAACTCTAAGCGGATTCTGCCAGGGGTGCCGTGGGTGTAGCAGATGTCCACCGTCTTTAACTTTTTGCCCTCCCGCACCTTGATGAGTTGCACATGGGCCAGCATCCTCGGAATGCGGTACTTCACTTTTGGAGGTCGACCCTTGCTCCCCTTTTTCTTCGGCTGGTACGGCACACCAAAGATTTCTGGAAACAAGGGGGCGTAGCCGTGCCCACCATCGGTGAACAAAGCCAGATGTTGTGGGTCTGCCAGACGGCTCTGGGCATCCTCCAGCAGACCTCGAATCAAGGTTTCGTCTCTGGCGCCCAGCCGTAGAGACACCACAAACTTGCTGTAGGGATCAATGACTGTCGCTTCCCAGCACGGCTGACTTTTGTTGCCGTAGAAACCATAACGTTCATCGGCTTGCAACGCGGTGGTCTTCACCTGCAAGGCTTTGTGGTCATGGATGGCTCTGGCATGCTGTCCGGTCACCACAATGATGCGTTCTACCGTGTCGTGGTGGACTTTACAGAGCCGGGTGGTCGCGGAAATGGAATTGCCCTCACACAGGGTCTCAGCCACTTTGATGAAGGTGTCCGGGTGAATTTTGCTGTTCCACAGAGGTGTTCCTTTGCGTTCACTGAACTCAGTGCCACAGGTTTTGCACTTTAAGTACCGCAGACCATGCTTGCCGTAGGTCTTGCGCACCACCAGGTTGTCCTGGCCTGTTTTGAGGTGGTCTTGGCACTGAGGCATCAGACACGCTAAACTGCTGAGGGGTAGCTGTTTTTTTCGACTGTCACAAGCGAATTTTACTGCTACCCTGTTCTTTTGGCTGCCCTCTGCGTGAAATACTGTGTTTGGCCCCCTATGTCAAGCTGGCAGAGCCAGCTGACTCCGGTGGCCCTTCGTATAGGGTTCGCCT
>NZ_BMOD01000082.1 GCF_014646895.1 Deinococcus roseus | reverse complement strand
CGCAGGCGAACGGGAACCTGCAGGTGTACTACAAGAAACCCACCGCCTGGGGAAATGCCAACATTCATTACTGGAACACCGTCGCCACCCCTGCCCTCCCCGCAACCACCTGGCCTGGACGCCCCACCACCGATGCCGGAAACGGCTGGGTCACCTACTCCCTCCCCGGCACCACCAGCACCAACCTGCTCTTCGTCAACAGCGCCAACACCACCCAGAAAACCGCTGACCTCAGTCGCAACCGGGACGGCTGGTTTAATGGCACCACCTGGTACGAAACCAACCCTGATGTTGCAGGCGCAGGACTCACCGTTCACTTCAAAAAACCCGCAGCCTGGAGCAAAGCCAACATCCACTTCTGGAACGTCGCTGCCCAGCCCGTGCTTGCGGGCAGCACCTTCCCCGGTGTGGCCATGATTGATGAAGGCAACGGAAGCTACAAGTACACCTTCGCCAATGCCAGTTCCGCCAACCTGCTGTTTGTGGACCCTGGCAACACCGCCAACAAAACCCCCGATTTGTATCGGGTGGTCAAAGAGGGCACCTACGATCCCGCGACCAGCAGCTGGAGTGATGTGAACTCTTGCAGCAACACCAGCACGGTGGGCAATCCCACGGCCCTGACTTCGACGGCAGGGAATGGGCAGGTGGGCCTGAGCTGGACCGCCTCTACCGATTGTCAGGTGAGTGGGTACAGGGTGTACCAGAAGACCAGTGCGCAGACCACGTACACGCTGTTGACCTCTACGGCCCTCCCCAAAACCAGTTTGAGCTTTACGGCAACTGGGTTAACGAATGGGACGACCTACAACTACAAAGTGGTCTCCATCAACAGTGCGGGGACGGAATCCAGCGGGGTGACGGCAAGTGCCACCCCAGTGCTGCCTCCGAGCGGGATCACGTTGCATTTCAAGAAACCGTCTTCCTGGAGCAATGCCAACATCCATTACTGGTCGGTGACGGCGAGCCCAGCGATGGCGAACACCACGTGGCCTGGAGTGGCGACCACTCTGGAAGGGTGTGGGTGGTACAGGTTCGGGTTTGCCGGGGCAACAAATGTGAATGCATTGTTTGTGGACCCGGCGAACACTTCAGTGAAGACGCCGGATCTGACGGGTCGCACGGCAGACGGCTGGTATGACGGCAACACTGGCACCTGGGTTTCCGCCCCTGC
>NZ_BMOD01000081.1 GCF_014646895.1 Deinococcus roseus | reverse complement strand
CGACGGACAGACCATCCTGGACGCCGCCGCAGACTACAACAAAGCCCAGGACAACGTCACCATCAAAGCCGTGTTGGTCAGTGGAGCCGGCATCCAGGGCACCTCACAGGGCAAGTTCCTCACCGCCGTCGCCTCCGGGCAAGCCCCCGACGCCGTCCTCTACTGGGGCCAGGACGTCCTCCCCGGTCTCGCCAGCATCGGTGCACTCATGCCCCTCAACGAGATCCTCAGCAAAGCCGGCATCAAAGGCAGCCAGTTCAACAGCACCGCCTGGAAAGCCATGCAGTTCGGCGGCAAAACCTACGGCATCCCCGAAATGAGCAACGTCATGATGCTCTACTACAACAAGGACCTCTTCAAAGCCGCAGGCCTCGACCCCAACAAACCCCCCAGAACCATTGAGGAGTTGGATCAGTACGCCGAAAAACTCACCGTCAAAAAAGGCAAAGACATCGACGTGATGGGCTTCATCCCCTGGGTCGCACAGGGCAACCCCGCCCTCTGGACCGGTGCTTTCGGAGGCAGCTTCCTGAACAGTGCCACCAAAAAGTCCGATCTGACCAACAAAGGCACCCTCAAAGCGCTGGAATGGCAGGCCGCTTACGTCAAGAAGTACGGCGCAGACGAACTCAACCGCTTCCAGGGCAGCCTCGGCAACATCGCCGCCTCCTCGGGCAGTGACCCCTTCATTGCCGGGAAGATCGCCATGGAAGTCAACGGCCAGTGGCATGCCGGGTTCATCAAACGCTACGGGGCCAAACTGAATTACGGGGTGGCTGCGGTGCCGATGCCCAGAGGGTCCCGTTACCCGAATTCGTTTACGGTGGGGAACACCTGGATGATTCCCAAGGGGAGCAAGAATGCGGTGGAGGCGCTGAAGTTCATTGCGTTTTTCAGTGAAGCGAAACGGAGTGCTGCGGTGGCGGACAAGGTGTTCAACATTTCTCCTGTGAAGGGGGCACCTGAGCTGCAGAAGGTGTCTGAGGAACCAGTGATGAAGATGGCTGCGGAGTTGCTCTCCAAAGGCAGAACGTACACCTTGCCTGCGCTGGTGGATCTGCTGGCGGTGAACAACGAACTGGCCAGTGCGTTCCAGGCGGTGCAACTGGGCAAAACGGACGCGAAGACCGCACTGGACACCGCCCAGAAGAACATCGAGAAAGCCTCCAACCAGGGTCGCTGAT
>NZ_BMOD01000080.1 GCF_014646895.1 Deinococcus roseus | reverse complement strand
GGTAGTCCGCTGTGATGATCACGCACCCCTCAGGGCATGAAGTGGTGTGGCAAGCAATTCACCCAGGGTAAAAACCTGATCTGTCAGCCCCATCGCCATTGCTGGCGTTCTCTTCAGGTACTTCTGACGCCCCACCCTCTCGGGTAATTCCACCTTCAAACTGCGGCAGGTTTTTACCCAGTTGTAATCTAGTCGGACCAATTCCGCCAGTCCCACACGGGTGATTTGCTTGTGGGCAAAAGCCAGTCCTTTGCGGTGCATATGTGGGGTGTGTTGCCTGGCGGTGCCATTCTGGCGCTCCACAGCGGAAGTGTTGGGGGTGTTGTACCCCAGTCTCTCCAGCTCTAGTTTGATCCGACCCGTGGTGCCGTGCGTGTGGCGGATGTCCACGGTCTTGAGCCTCCTGCCTTCCCGCACCTTAATCAGCTGGACATGGGCCAGCATGCGGGGAATGCGGTACTTCACTTTGGGAGGTCGACCTTTCCCACCCTGCTTCTTGGTCCTGTATGGCACACCAAAAATCTCCGGGAACAGGGTGGCATAGCCGTGCCCCCCATCGGTCAGAAAAGCTAGATTTTGAGGATCGACCAGACGATTTCGAGCGTCCTGCAGCAGGCAGCGAACCAAAGGCTCATCTCTCACGCCCAGCCGCAGGGAGACCAGAAATTTGCTGTAAGGGTCGATCACCGTGGCTTCCCAGAGTTGCTGGCTCTTATTGCCGTAGAAGCCGTACCTTTCATCTGCCTGCAGGGCCGTGGTTTTCAGCCCCACCGCTTTGTGGTCATGCAGGTTCCTGGCGTGTTGACCGGTGACAAAGATGATTCGCTCTACGGTGTCGTGGTGGACCTTGCAGAGTCTGACCGTAGCAGAGATGGAGTTACCCTCACACAAGGTTTCTGCCACCTTGATGAATGTGTCTGGATCGATTTTGCTGTTCCACAGAGGGGTACCTTTGCGCTCACTGAACTCGCTACCACAGGTTTTGCATCTGAGGAGACGCAACTGGTGCTTGCCGTAGGTTTTGCGGAGGGTCAGGTTGTCTCGTCCAGGCTGGAGGTGGTCTTGGCACTGAGGGTTTGGACACGCTAAACTGCTGAGGGGCAGCTGTTTTTTTTGGTTCTCACAAGTCGAATTTTACTGCTGCCCTGCTTTTTGCCTGCCCCCTGCGGGATCATCGCAGCGGACGACCG
>NZ_BMOD01000079.1 GCF_014646895.1 Deinococcus roseus | reverse complement strand
GCAGGCTTGTCGGCTCGAAGGGGTATGACAGGCTCATTCTCCCACTTTGGGGACCTGGCCTAACACACAAAAATCTCAGTTAGGTCAATTCAAGCCAGTTTTTGATAACCCATGAGCGTGAGCATCTTTATCCTTTACAGAGCACGTCCTGGCCACAAGGCTTAGCTCAATTCACTTTTTGGCAGATGCACTTCTGGCATGAGGCAACTACCATGGGAATCCAACCTGGAGGAACCATGGAAGCAATCATCCGCATGCTAGACCCAGATCAACACAAAAAAATCGCATGGCTGCACACAGAGATGAAGAGTCTCGGCATTGAAGCCATGAAGCTCAGTATGTTGACATGGCCTGACTACACTGCAGACTTCATTGGCGTGTACGGAGAAGCAATCATCCGCATCGCCCAGGAACTCCACTCAGAAGTCCTTGAGCTCCTGCAAATAATGACTGAAGAAGAGCGGCAAGCCCTGACCGCCTGACAGAAATCATGAGATGGAAGAGAAATCGAGCAGCCACACGTCAGAGAATGTCGGTGGCGGCTTTCTTTTCCGTTGCAGGTGGCTCGGTTCTGGATCTGCTCCACCGATGAGGACCAGCGTACTGGAAGCATCTAAACCGTGACTGAGACAGTATTGCAGTCTTCTCCAGCCCAACTTGAGGTAGCTGAGTCCCCGCCTCCAATGCGGATCAATCAGGCGACGCTGTTTTGAAGCCACCAGATCGGTGCCCAGAGAAACCAGTACCAGCAAAGCTACGGACAACACCAGCAACAAACGCTGTAACTGGGGAGCTGTTCTCAAGTGGGAGTCTTCCAGATGACAGGCAGCGCTTTTCTCGTCCAGGAAGCCTTCTTCAATTTGAAAGCGCTGCCCATATTCTGTGAAGGTCTCGATGGAGGTCAATTGATCACTGACCACACACCACAGCTCTGAACCTTCGAGGGGTCGTGCAACAGCGACATGGACTGGACCCCAATGTTTCCCCGAGACGAGCACATGATGCAGGCATTTGACCTGTCCTGGAGCAAGTTTAAGCTCTGAGAATTGGCCATGCTTTTTACCCAGTAGGGAGGAGAAGGTGAAATTGCCTTTCAGTCGAATACGAAAATGCGGTCGTCCGCTGCGATGATCCCGCAGGGGGCAGGCAAAAAGCAGGGCAGCAGTAAAATTCGACTTGTGAGAACCAAAAAAA
>NZ_BMOD01000078.1 GCF_014646895.1 Deinococcus roseus | reverse complement strand
TGAACTTGCAACCCTTTTGCACACCTGGAGAAGAAGGATTATCCTGACTGCCGATTCTCAAAATCCACAGGGGACAGGTGACCCAGGGCTGAATGCCGTCTCACACGGTTGTACCACCCCTCGATCCAGGTAAACACCACCGTCTGTGTGTCCTGCCGGTTGCCAAGCGGCCGATCCAGGCCCAACTCCGTCTTCAGGGTGGCGAAGAAGCTCTCCATCGCTGCATTGTCCCAACAATTCCCCTTGCGACTCATGCTGCACGTTGCCTTCAGCTCCCGTAAGGCTTGCTGGTACTCCCGAGAAGTGTACTGACAGCCCCGGTCACTGTGGTGCAGCAAGCCTGGAGCAGGTTTCCGGGTTGTCTGTGCCATCTGCAGGGCAGACAACGCTAGATCCGTCTCCAATGTTGTCCCAAACGACCACCCCACCACTTTGCGAGAGTACAGGTCCAGGATGACCCCCAGGTACAACCAGCCATCAAAGGTGGGAAGATAGGTCAAATCGGTACACCATTTCTGGTCCGGCTGGGCAGCCGTAAACTGTCGGTCCAGCACATTATCGAAAACCTGGTCCCCCACCCTGCTGCGCGTGGTGACTCTAAATTTGCGCTTCTGGCGCACTTTCAGCCCCTGGGCTTGCATCAGACGGGTGATCCGTTGGCGGCTGACCTGCTGACCTCGTACATTCAGTTCCGCCTTCACACGAGGAGCACCGTAGGTGCCTTTGCTGTCCTGATGGATCTTTTGGATCTCTGTAGCTAGCCTCTGGTCTGCTTGTTGACGCTCACTGAGGCCCCGCTTCTTCCAGGCGAAATAAGTCTCTTTTTTGACGTTCAGCACACGAAGAAAGATGTTTAAGGCGAAGCCCTTCAAATGCGTTTCAATGAACTGGCATTTCACGGCATTTCTTTGGCGAAGAACTTCGCCGCCAATTTTAAAATCTCACGTTCCTGACGGAGAATTTCCACTTCCTTCTCCAGCTCTTTGATGCGTTTCTCCTGCTCGCTCAGGGCAGGCTTTCCTTTGCCTGTGAAGACCGGGCGGCCCGTGAGTTTGGCGGTTTTGGTCTGTTGCACCCAGCCATGCAGGGCACTGTAGGGGATCCCCAGGTCCTTGGCAGCCTGCTTGATGGTCATATCCTCACGGGTGGCCAGCTGGACCGCTTCCTGCTTGAACTCAGGGGTGTAGGTGTTGGTCTTTCTGCGTGTCATGCTCACTCCATTCTGATCTGTGTTCTCGGAGTGTGCAAAAGTCTAACAGGTTCA
>NZ_BMOD01000077.1 GCF_014646895.1 Deinococcus roseus | reverse complement strand
TGAGATTTTTGTGTGTTAGGCCAGGTCCCCAAAGTGGGAGAATGAGCCTGTCATACCCCTTCGAGCCGACAAGCCTGCTGAGATTTTTGGTCCTCCAGACCCTGGTGCAAATCCTGGCCGGCTCGAAGTTTTTGGTCCAGACGCCACAGTATTTGAAGCCTAGAAGCTTGCACACAATGTTCCGTCGACTAAAGCTGGGTTTGACTTTTCCTCATCCAGGAGGCAATTATGTTCATTCTCGGCATTGATGTCGGCAAGTCTGAGCTTCACTGCAGACTCCTCAAAGTGACTGACCAGGGTGCCAGCAAGCTTGGTTCCATCCAGGTCTTCCCAAACACAGAGGAAGGCCAAAAGCTTCTCAAACGGTGGCTGGAAGGCCATCAGGCTCTGGGCGACATGACCCATGCCGTCATGGAAGCCACCGGCGTTTATTCCCAGCGTGTGGCACACTTCCTTTACACTTCAGTATGTCGGGTCAGCGTGGTCAACGCAGCCAAAATCAAATTCTTTGCCATGTCGAATCTCAGACGGGGAAAAACCGACTCCATGGATGCCGAGTTAATCGCTCAGTATGGCCTGACCATGAAACCCTCCCTCTGGGAACCGACCCGTATCGAACTGGAGCACCTCAGGGCCCTGCTGAGCGAGCGGGAGACCATCGTCAACCTGATCACGCTGGAAAAGAGCCGTCATCATGCTTTTGATCACACCCAGCATCCGTGTGCAGCTGTGGTCCAGCTCTCTGAACAGCGTCTGGAACTGCTCGAAGATCAGCTGAGAGAAGTGGAAGGCCACATCAAAAGGACCATCAAAACCGACCCTCTGCTGCAGGGACAGGTGAAGCTCCTGACCTCCATTCCTGGGATCGGTCAACTCACTGCAGCTGTCCTGCTGGCAGAAACCCATCATCTGGAAGACTTGCAGAATGCCAAACAGTGGGCCTCGTTTGCTGGACTGTCTCCGGTCCCCAGACAATCTGGACAAATGGTCGGACGCTGTGCCATCTCCAAAGTAGGCAATAAACGCATTCGAACAATCCTTTACATGTCGGCAGTGACCGTCACTCGACTGGACAACGAGCAGGCTGAATTCTATCGTCGCCTGGTAAAAGCGGGTAAACCCAAGAAAGTGGCTTTGATCGCACTGGCACGTAAGATTCTCAGGATCTGCTTCGCAGTTTTACGCTCAGGGGAATCCTATACAAAGGGCCACCGGAGTCAGCTGGCTTCGCCAGCTTGACACAGGGGGCCAAACACAGTATTTGCA
>NZ_BMOD01000076.1 GCF_014646895.1 Deinococcus roseus | reverse complement strand
TGCGTGAAATACTGTGTTTGGCCCCCTATGTCAAGCTGGCAGAGCCAGCTGACTCCGGTGGCCCTTCGTATAGGGTTCGCCTGAACGCAATACCGCAAAACACACCCTGAGGATTTTACGTGCCAGAGCGATCAAAGCCACCTTCTTGGGTTTTCCTGATCCCACCAAACGACGGTAGAACTCGCCCTGTTCATTGTCCATGCGGGTCACCGTGACAGCTGACATGTAAAGGATTTTTCGAATCCGTGGGTTCCCCACCTTGGAAATGGAACTGCGTCCCATCATTTGCCCAGATTGTCTGGGAACTGGGGAGAGCCCAGCAAACGAAGCCCACTGCCCGGCGTTCTGCAAGTCTTCCAGATGATGCGTTTCTGCAAGCAGAGTGGCCGCCGTGAGACGACCCACCCCAGGAACGGAAGTCAGCAGGCCCACCTGTCCTTTCAGGATGGGATCTGCTTTAATGATGTCTTTGATGTCCAGTTCGACACTATCCAGTTGTTCTTTCAGCAGTTTTTGCCGGGTTTCACACCGCTCCAGTGCCTTTTTGCAGGGCTGCTGATGATGGGCAAAAGCATGGTGACGGCCCTTTTCCATGGTGATCAACCCAATAATGCCTTCTCGCTCGCTGAGCAGGGCCCTGAGGTGCTCAAGTTCCAGACGCGTTGGTGTCCAGGGAGCAGGTTTCATGGTCAATCCATACTGAGCAATGAGTTCGGCATCCATGGAATCGGTTTTTCCTCGTCTGAGATTACTCATCGCAAAGAACTTGATTTTTGCCGCATTGACCACACTGACCTTGCAACTCAAGGAATGGAGAGTATGGGCAATCTGCTGTGAGTAGACACCCGTGGCTTCCATCACGGCATGGGTCGTATTTCCCAGAGCCTGATAACCTTCTAACCACTGTGTGAGACGCAGTCGCCCCTCTTCAGTATTCTGGAAGATCTGGATGTTCCCAAGTTTAGTGGTGCTCTGCTTCTGGGTTCCCTGTTCAGTGGATTTGAGCAGCCTGCAGTGGAGATGGGATTTGCCGACATCAATACCGAGAATGAACATACTTGCCTCCTGGACGAGGAAAAGTCAGTCCCAGATTCAGTCGACAGAACATTGTGTGCAAGCTCGAAGCTTCGAATACTGTACAGTCTGGACCAAAAACCTCGAGCCGGCCTGGATTTCACGCAGGATCTTCAAGATCAATCATCTCATCAGGCTTACCGACTCGAGGGGGCATGACAGGTCCATTCTCCCACCTGGGAGCCTGGCCTAACACACAATCATCTCAAC
>NZ_BMOD01000075.1 GCF_014646895.1 Deinococcus roseus | reverse complement strand
TTTTCTTCTCTCACAAGTTGAAATTTTACCGCTGTCCTGCTTTTTTGCCTCCCCTCTGCGAGATCATCTCAACAAACCACCGGCCATGATCTGGTCGAAGATTTCCAGGGAGTCATCCACTGCCTGTTTTTCCAGCTGGTTCAGAGACAGCCGCAAGATGGCCGCTCCCCTCTGGGTGGGCAACCTGAGCAGGTATTTGCTCTTGGCGTCCAGACCATAATTGGCCAGCATCCTGGTGCGCCTGAGGGGAAGGCCTTCCGGCAATTGAAGAGAGAACGGTACGGATTCCCGGATGCTTTTCACCCGACTGAGGGCCATCACCATACCATTTGCAGAGTCCCGGGTGGGTCCCCAGCGGAGTTCATCAAACAGGGTGTTGTGCTTCTCTTCCCGGACCTGCACGGTCTTGCGCAAGTGGTGGATCTGAGTTTCACCCAGGTCAGCCGTGATGTCCTGGTAGAGCTTTTCATCAGCTTCTTCCTTGATGGAACTGATCAATCTTACCAGGGTGGTGACGAAAGGAAGCTGCACTCGTTCACCAATCAACCAGCCAGTGGCCAGGTCAAACAGACTGGTGAGGGGCTCTGCCGTGAGGTAAGAGCGGGATCTCAGGAAGTTCTGGAAGGGGATCTGGACTTTGGGATCGTGAAACTCCTGAAAGCCGTACTTCTCGCGGATCTGGGTCTGGTGTTGGGAGAGGGTGCTGGGCCTACGGGAATACTGATTCAGGTCCCGGCTGTCCATGCCAAGCTGCTTGGCGACGAACTTTCTGACCACCCGGGGGATGTTGCGCACGTCTCTGGGGAAGGTGCCCAGGAAGCGCAGGGTGGTGAGCTGCAGGGCAAACCCGAGCCTTTGGACCCCGAGGCGACCTTTCTGAATGAATTCGAGGTCAAAGTCATCAAGTTGGAAGAACTTCTCCAGCTGCTCAGGAGTGGGTTCCTCGGTGTAGGTGCCGTAACGCTGGGACTGCTCAGGGGTCAGAAAGTCAGCAGGCATGATGGTTCACATTTTATGCGTTCAAAAAGGACTCTCTAACATTTTCCTTGTCTCATACATGCTTTTACTTACCAGTAGGTGGGTCGGCTGATTCCACGACATCCAGCATCCAGTACAATGAACACATGGGTGTGACACTCCTTCATTCAGGCAAAAAATCGCTTGATGAACAGCTTTGGAGGGTTTGTGCTGAGCAAAAAAGAATATGAAGAGATACGACAAAAAATAGAAACCGTAACTGCTCAGCAGGTGAGATTGACTTTTCAAAACTGGTAAAGTAGGGGCACTGTGGAAGAACCGTGTCCCAACTGCTTG
>NZ_BMOD01000074.1 GCF_014646895.1 Deinococcus roseus | reverse complement strand
GGTGGTCTCGATCAAGTTCAAAAACGGACAATACGCAGGCAAATACCGCAGATATAACCCCTGTTTCTCCCAATCCTCACGTTGTTTCGCCAGCTCTCCACCCTTGTGAAAGGGCGCATTGTCCAGCACCACCACCGTTAGCTTGGAAGGATCGCATCGGTCTGCCAGCGTCTGGAGGTAAGCCACCACAGAAACCCTGGTGCATTGTCCTTCCAGAATCCGATACTCCAGTTGTTCCCCTGCTGCAGAGAGGCTGAGGGTCCCCAGCACATTGACCCGGCCATCTGACCCCCAGCGGGTCGGGATCTTGAACTGCTTGCCCCGACCTTTGACAAACCAGCTGCTGACCACACTCAACATCAATCCCAGTCCGGTTTCATCCAGGTACTTCAGGGTCAGTTTCCCGTCTCTAGCCCCTTTTTCAAGGTTTCCAGCGAAGCTTCATGCTGGGAAACCACCCCCGGGTCTGCCTGTTTCATGGGGCTGTAACGGCCTCTTTTCCAGCGATACCCCAGGTCATGCAACTTGGTCCGGATCGCTTCACGCTTGATCAATACCCCAAACTGTTTCAGGGTGGCTTCGCTGAGCAAGGTGCAATTCCACAGCCGTTCTTCTTTCAGCTTCTCGTGCATGAATTCTTCGATCTGGGCGGTAAATAGCGTAGGTTTCCCTTTGGCTTTGCCATCAGTAAGGCCTCTGAGACCGTCCTGTTGGTAACGCAGCAAGTCTTGTCGGACCGCTTCAATGCTGCGGTCAAAGTGTTCTGCAAGTTCAGCGATGGTCCAGCCCTGGTGACTGAGTCTGAGGATACGGGCTCTAAGCCGAACTTTTTCGCTGAACTTGGGGGTAAGTTCAATACGTTTGAGGTCCTGGTCTTCCTCGGGGGTCAGGTGGACCAGTCGAAGCGGCTTGCTCATGACCTGATTTTATCCATTTTTTGTAACTGCTCAGCACAGCAGTGCGCTTTCGTAATGAGCAGTTACACATTTGCTTTGGAGGCGATATGAAATCACTCGTCAGGCAAATCGCCATACCCAAAATTACACAGGTGCAATCTCATGCGTTTGATATCGTCTTGCTTCCAGATGCGCCTGGAGAGTATGGTGAGAACATCGTTGTATGAATCTGTGTAAGAGAGCTGGTCCCGCATCGCAGAAAGGAGAGCAGCTATAGACCGGAAGCCATAACCGTCTTCGTCCAGGACGGCCACCAACAGGGTGCTTTCTTTCTCTGTGAGCTTGCCTGGGAATGCCAGTTTCAGCACGTCATATACAGGCTGCTTGGCTGGATCTAGTGAGCCTCTCATAGGGTCAGTCATTTCTCTGAGTGTAAGATATTTGTAACTGCTCAGCATGGGAACTCTCTTATATGCTGAGCAATTACCATTTTTTATGTGGGAGATACTTAA
>NZ_BMOD01000073.1 GCF_014646895.1 Deinococcus roseus | reverse complement strand
CTGAGCAGTGAACACAAAGTCCTCACAATAGAGGAATGACCTTACAGCAGGACCTCCCGACCCTCCACCTGAGAGACCAACGTCTCAACACGGTGGGGGGTGAACTCTTTTCAGCCTTGAGAACCAAGCACACCAGCAATCTCAAAAAACTCGCTGGAAACTGCAACCAGCAAATCCAGTTCTACCGTTTCCTCAAAAACAAGCAGGTCTACCTTGACCAACTGATCTATGCTGTCCAACAACATACTTTGCGGCGTCTAGAACAGCAAGACCATGATCATTTGCTGCTCATCACTGATACCACAGAACTCAACTATGAAAAACAAAAGCATTACCACCACGGCAAAAATCTTGGGGTGGTCGGCAATAACACGGACCTGGGCTACTTCCTCCATGCTGGGGTCGTACTGGACGCGCAAAGCCATCAGCTGCTGGGTTGCCTTTCCTTGCAATTGTGGACCCGCACCCCAGACCAGGTGGAACCCTTGCCCGAATCCCGCAAGTGGTTTGTGACCGCCCGTGAAGCCCGCAAATTGCCTGCAAAACAAGTGACCTTGGTGCATGATCGGGAAGGCGAGATTTTTCAGCACTGGGTACAAGTGCAGCAGTTGGGCATCAAAATGGTCAGTCGAGCCCAACAAAACCGTCGGGTGTTGGGGGCAGCCAAAGGAGAAAAGCTCTTTGAGCTGCTGGCCAGACAACAGGAGCAAGGACATTTTGAAATGCAAGTCCCTGCCGACCTGAAAAAGCAACGTTCTGCACGGAAAAGCCGTTTTTCAGTCAGGTGGTGTGAAGTCAACATACGCTGTCCTGAAGAGCACATGACCCAGAAAAATCCTTGCGGTTTAACCCTGATGGGCTTGGAAGTCAGGGAAGATCAGGAGAACATCCCAGAGGGTGAAAAACCCATCATCTGGCGGCTCCTCACCAATCATGCCCTTAAAACGTTAGACGATGCCTTACGCATTCTGGGCTGGTATGTGGCGCGGTGGAGTGTGGAACAATGTTTTGCAGCAATCAAGACCCGAGTGTTTGATCTGGAAAACCGTCACCTGAGTGATGGTCTAGCTTTGCAAAAGTTAGGGGTGATGGTGATGTGGGCAGCGACTTTGAGCACGGAATTGGTGAAACGTAGAGACGATGGGACAACCCCTGCTAGTAATTTTTTCTCTGTGCAGCAGATCGTTTTATTGGAAAAGTTAAATCCGACCCTGGAGGGCAGGACCCAGAAATTAAAGAACCCCCACCCGACAGGAAGCATCGGGTGGGCGGTGTGGGTCATTGCCCGGTTGGGCAGCTGGCATTGTTATGGGGTTCCTGGAGTCAAGACCTTAAAAGCGGGTTTAGAGGCTTTCGAGTTGCTGTTTCTGGGCTTTTCCCTGCAAAATCCGCCAGATGAGTAACTTCTGTTCACTGCTCAGC
>NZ_BMOD01000071.1 GCF_014646895.1 Deinococcus roseus | reverse complement strand
CAACTGGGCAAAACGGACGCGAAGACCGCACTGGACACCGCCCAGAAGAACATCGAGAAAGCCTCCAACCAGGGTCGCTGATCATGAAACTGCCTCAGCTGATCACTGCCACCCTTCTTCTCAGCAGCTGGGGTCATGCCGCCACCTTTCCCGTCACTTTCCCCCACAGTCCGGCCCCTGGCTGGACTGTGGACTGGGTGAGCACCGACAGCGGAGAGGTGGTCTCCTCACAGCCCTGGCCCGAACAGGGGGGCGTGCTGAACTCCCCCGATGTCAAGCTGGATGTGTTCGCCCATGCTCACGCTCCCAATCTGACCGCTGGTCAGGTGGAGAACTGTGTGGGGGTGCAGATCCGCAACCAGGGCTGGTGTCAGGATGGAAAAGCCTTTCTGCCCATTGGCATGAACCGCCGCCAGCTGTACTACCCTTTCACCAACCGCAACCAGTGGACTGCAGAAACCTACATGAAAGAACTGCAGAAACGGGGCGGCAACACCTTCCGGGTGTTCAGCATGCCAGAATTTGAAAGTCCTGCTGGAACCTACGATGACTTCGCGCTCTACGCTTACGACCAGATGCTCACAACTGCTGATCAGCTGGGCATCCACATCATCTTCAGCCTGATCGATCTGGCCGCCATGTACTCCGATTTCTCGGGAGACCCCTACAGCGTCTTTAACGGCGGACCTTTCCAGAAGCACGAGGAGATTTACGGCAGCGAAGAGGGCATCCGGCTCATCAAGAACCGCATCCAATTTTTGGTGGAAAAACTCCACCACCACAAGAGCATCATCGCCTGGGAGATCGGCAACGAAGCCGACATCATCTCCGCAAAAACCGAGACTGCAAAAGAGCAAACTGAACAGGCCATGCTGGTCCTGGCCCGCCACATCAAAGAGGTTGACCCCTCCCACAAGCCCGTCACCGCATCACTGCTGGGAGAGTCCGTATGGCCGAAAGTCTTCAGCAGCCCGGACATTGACTTCATCCAGTACCACAGTTACGCCACCAGCAACCGTGAGGTGCTTCCTGGGGTGCTGAGAAACGATGCCGAGCAGAGCGCAAAATTTGGCAAGCACGTTCTGATTGGTGAGTATGGGGCTTACCGGGCAGACCCGGACCGGCACATCTTTTTAAAGACCGGGTTGTGGGCCGCCATGAGCCAGGGCATGAGCATCTTCCCCTGGGTGTCTGCCTCGGACGCCTTTGGAGAACTCTTTGATGAGGACCTGGATCTGTACCAGCCCCTGGCAAAAGTGGCGGCTGGCATCGACTGGACCCGGCCCATCAAGCTGCGCAATTTTGATTTTGCTGCCCCCGGAGCCACCGTGCTCGCTTCACAACTGGGCAACGAGGAGGTGCTGATTTATGTCCACCCACAACGCTAAACTCGCCCGCACCCAGGAACAGCGCAACCGCAAAAAGATGTGGAGCAACCTCATTCTGGGTCTGGTCTTCATTTCCCCGTGGCTGGTGGGATTTTTCTCCCTGGTGCTCTACCCCTTCGCCTCGTCTTTGTACTTCTCCTTCACCAGTTACAACATCC
>NZ_BMOD01000070.1 GCF_014646895.1 Deinococcus roseus | reverse complement strand
CTAAGTACAGGACAAAATTTTGATGGCAGGGGCGTAAAAGCGCCGCTGGGTGAGCACTCTGACCAGGTGCCCCAGGCCTAACCGGAATACACTCTGACTTCTCCGGCCATGCTTTTTGACTTTGATCGGCTTTTTCTGGTGTTCCCATTCCCCCACCATGTACGCCCACACAAATGCTATCCCGACCAGGGTCATCAGGGTTGAGAGCCGTTCTGGACGGGTGAGATGGGTGTCCTCAAAGCGAAACCCTGTTTCCTTGACTGCCGCGAAAAGACATTCAATGGACCATCTCGCTTTGTATTTCTTTAGCGTGTCACAGGCAGAAAAGTCGCTGGCGACCAGAATCCGTTTTCCCTCGGGTGTTCTGGCGGCCACCACCTGCATTTTAGAACCGAAGACCAACACCCTGCGGTAGAGGGAGTAGGTGATCCCTGCTTCGGTGCGCTTAAACCACATCCAGGCTGGGATTCCGCCCACCCGGTCCGTGTCCCTGATGCGAATGCAACGCTTGATGCCCAGCGTTTTCAGTTCTGTAAACCACTCTTCCCCGATAAACTCACGGTCGGCCAGGAGACCCTGAATTCGGGTGACAGGTAAGACCTCGATCAGTTCTCGAATCAGCTCAATTCTAGCCGTCTGGTTGCTGTTTCCCGAGTGTGGGAGGAGTTGCCAGATTAGCGGAAAAGCAATGCCATCTCTGACGGTGGCGATCACCAAGAAGTTGATGTGGGCTTTGCCGAACTGCCAATTCGTTCTGTCCATGGTGAGAAGAAGCTGTCTATCCTTGAAAAATTGGAGCACAAAATCCAAGTAGAGCTGGTGTGGGAAGTCAAAATCGGCGATGAAGCGCCGGATGCGCTTGTAGTTGGACTCAGATGCGGCATTTTTCTTGGACTGGAAACGCTGGGAAATTTTAACGAGATTGACCGTCTCAGACTGGATTAACGCAATAAGGAAGGCAGCCAGGAAGTAAAGACGGGCCTGGTTGAGTGGGAAGGCTTCACGAAGGGTTCTGAGCAAGGTAAAATGCATATGGGCTGACTCCTGAGGTGGTTTCTAGACAAAAACACCGTACAGGATGCAGTCCTATTTTTATACCCCTTTTGGATGGCCACCAGCAGTGGGCCACCAGATAGCTTGAGCAGACCAGGACAACAGATTTGGAGGACAACCTATGGAAATTAAGGATTTAAGCCGTTGCTCCGTTTTGTTTTTGCAGGCGAAACCTCTGTTCATCGAAATCGTGACGAGGGCACCAGAAGCACAGATCGGAGTGAAAGCACCTCTTTTTTTTGATGAAGACAGCCGGGCCCGATTGATTCCAACTCTTGACTCCAGCGAAGGCGAGCAGTTCTGGGCATCGATTGAGGCAATCAAGAATAAGCTGTTAGACGAAGAATTTGCCTCTCTAGGAATCGATCAACAACAGTATGCAGAGTATTCCTTTGATGACCTATTTGAGCTCCACATCCGAGACGAGCTTTCCGCTGTCTGGCTACACGACTGGCGCGCCCGCCTCAAATAGCATTGTTGGCCCGGAGTACCAGGCCATTTTTAGATTTTTGTCCTGTACAGAG
>NZ_BMOD01000069.1 GCF_014646895.1 Deinococcus roseus | reverse complement strand
CCTTCTACGTCACGGAGCGTTCAGACGCTGAACCCAGACCCAAACCTGAGGGCCACTCGGACCTGAGTGACAAGTGGGTGGGAGCAGGACACCTGAAAGTTGGGGACAAACTCAAGCAGGCTGACGGCACCCTGGGTGAAGTTCGGTACGTCAACACCATCCAGGAAGCCCGTACCATGTACAATCTGGAGGTCCAGGAAGCCCACACCTTCTTCGTCGGGACTCAGGGCTGGTTGGTGCATAACTGCCCTGAAGGTGACGAAGTAACAAAAGTTATTAATTGGAGAAGCACTCCACAATTCGGGCATACTTTCTCTACTCATGGTGCTGGAACTAAAAATACGAAAAGCTTAATTGATAGAGCCAGAGGTACTGGAAATGATCAAGGTCAGTGGTTGGATAATGAGGCAGCTTCAAAGTATCTTGGAGGCTTGGGAGAAATTAAAGAGGTCATAACAGTCGAAATTCCCAGAGGCCTAGGGCAGGTTATTAAACCAAATGGGGAAATCGTAACAGCAACTCATGCCTTAATAGTTCCCAGCAAAACAGGTATTAAGACTGCTTACCCATATATACCAGGAGAGTGATGCAGAATGATAGATATTAGGCTTGAGACAGATAGGCTTTTCCATAGCAGAACCGACACCCTCTTTATTCCGGAATATGATCTAAACTTAGATAACTATCAGTCAGTATTAATAGACTTGTGTCATTGGATAGATGAGAATATGAGTGTGAAATTTATTTTCAATCATGAAGATATTGTTTTGCCAGTAGATGTTCGCACAGATTTGCCAATATTTTTAGAGCAATTACCAAGCATTTTAAATTGGATTGATGAAGTAGTCAATAATTTAATTAATAATAATGAAATAGAAAATAAATCTTTTACAATTGAATTATATGAGCAAGGAATAGATTCGACAACACAATTTACAATAAATAGTGAAAATATAGAAGTTTTATCATTCTTTAAGGGCAAAGATTCAAGAAGTAATATGAGTATTCATTTAGTTGACTGTATTCTAACGAGGTTTTTATTCAATTTTTTTATACTGATTTCAAACAGTCATATCAATTATTTGACACATTCAATATTTGATGAATGGATTAATAATTCATCGATTAGAAATAGATTGCTTGGCAAGTGATTAACTAACACAGCAATAAGTTGGCTGGGATGTCCCAGCCAACTTATTGCTGTGTTAGTTTTCAAAAAACTTTACTATTTGTCGAGGCTCATAGACAGGAATACCCAGTTTGTTGGACAGTCTCAGCAAGTGTTTGTCCTTGGTGACAATCCCATCTGCATCCGAGGTTATCAGCAAATCCAGGAGGTACCAGTCTTTCGGGTCGGGGCAAGAGGGCCAGTCGTAATGCTCCAGATGCACCACCACTTCTGCTACCCGGTACAACTCCACTGCCAGTCCAAAGGCATCTGAAGGGGTGATGCCACCACCCAGAGCCAACACGGTTGGATAGGTCAACACCTGCCTCAGTTCAGTGAAATGCTGCTCTGAAAGCACCAGCATTACCTCAAAACGCTGGGCTGCCCGGTACAAATCAAAGGAAGGTCCTCTGGTACTGGTTAGTCCACTGAGCAGCACGTTGATGTCTGGAATCAGTCGGGGAATTTCAGACACTCAACTGGCCTGCTTCCGGACCTTCAGGCGACCTGCAAAACGCTTGTCCAGTTCCGCTTTGCTGGGTTCTGGTTTGCGGTCCCTGGGGGGTTCA
>NZ_BMOD01000068.1 GCF_014646895.1 Deinococcus roseus | reverse complement strand
AATGGTCAGGACTGGAGATGTTTGATTCCTTCGGGCTGGTATCCACTGGGCAGGGGTACTGACCTGCACCCCATCTACCCCTATAGATGTTGTGTTAGGTTGCAATACAAAGTCTCTAGCCGTTGCATTCACTGGATTTTCAAGTGGTGTGTCAGAAGCAAGCCAAAGCTTGTTGCTCTGCCCCAGGCAGGGGCAGAGCAGGAAAACCAAAACAGCAGACAAAGCTTTTTGCATTTTTCTATGATGACACAAATATGGATCAGCATGCATTTTTAAGAAAAACTGGAACTTTGCCAAAAGGTATGGTGATTGAGCATAATGTAAGGATTTTTTATAAAATACATATTTTACCTGTTTTAATTCTAGAAAACTAGAACTATCAAATTTGTGGATCTGCCTACGGGGTAGTATTTAACCGCGGAGGTTACAAATATTACTCGCGCTGAAGGACTCGCGTCTTGATTTGGTTATTGTTTTTTTGAAGATGAAAAATTACAGTAATCTGGGAGGTGGGTAATTTTTTCATATTGAAAGTGACCGTAATCGTATCCGTTCTCTTGCTGAGGTATATATGAAGCAATATATAAAGCATCTGGCGTTCATCTGGACGCTGGTACTGGTCTCGTGTGGCTGGTTCATGCCACCCGCACAAAACCAATCCCCCGTCTCCAAACCTTCTGGTACAACCATCAAAGCGCAGTCTTTGTCTGTAGAGGACAACGACCTGCCACAAACACTGCCTGCCTCTCCACCCGGATTCAGCAAACAAGGCATTGCTCCAACCTGCAACCAGCCCAGTGCCAGTGGAACCTACCCCTACTCCACATCTGGTCCCTCCTGGCGCACCTGGAAGTTCTTCAATGAAACTGGAACCCCCTACAACTACTACACCTTCACAGCTGCCCTGCCAGTTTCTACCAGCATTTTTGGTGAGTCTTACACCACCAGCAGCAGCCTGCCCCACACCCCCTACCCTTTCATTTACCATGAAATCCGCCCGGATCCCCTAACCCTGACTGGAACCCTGGAAGGCACCACCACCCAAGTCAACGAAATCTATGTGAACCCAGGGGTCAGTTATGGTCTGGTCTACCGACCCAACACAAAAGACTATGAACTCCCTATCAACAACACCAGCGTGACCAGCTTCAAAATGGTCAGCAACAATCAAACCAGCATTCTGTCTGCCAACCAATGGTATTACCCCACCATCAACAGCCAATCTTTACACTTTCCTGGCAATCAGAACCTTACCCTGGAGTTCTACTTCACCGGAACGGTGACTTACAAGCAGGAAACTGTGCTGACCAACTACAAGGATCCTGGAACAGGTGCCATCAAACAGGGCTGGGTTACGGTGAATATGCCCTTTCAGGATGCATACTTGAAAGTCACCGCCGACAAATACCGTCTGGCCAATTCCAGCACTGTGGTCAACACCAACGGGGGTTCCATCCTCACCCGGATCACCATGCGGGGTTTCACTGCGGCCCCTAGTGCGGACCGCAAAACCATTTTCCGCAAGGAAATGTGGTATTACACCCCGCAGGGGATCACAAGTTCCACAAGTCAGGCTTTTTTTGATTGGTTGGACAATCGAAAAGATTATGCCATGTCCATTGGGGCTTCAAATCTGAAATTGGCACGAGCAAGTGTCGATGCTGCAGGGAGCATTACGTCTTTGACTGCATTGACGACTGAAGAAAGCTGGAATCTGGGTTTGGCCTCGAAATCCAATAACAGCAACTGCGTGAGCAAATCCGTTTACGTTAAACCAGATGGTCAACATGTGGATGTGGTGGGTTTTGGTTCACCTGAATCTCCATCCAGGAAAACCACTGTCAGTTTGAGTGCTGGCGCAACCATCACAGGGGTAGATGGGGTGCAGGTCAGTACCCCTGCCCAGTGGATACCAGCCCGAAGGAATCAAACATCTCCAGTCCTGACCATT
>NZ_BMOD01000067.1 GCF_014646895.1 Deinococcus roseus | reverse complement strand
GTTAGGCCTGGGGCACCTGGTCAGAGTGCTCACCCAGCGGCGCTTTTACGCCCCTGCCATCAAAATTTTGTCCTGTACTTAGTCCCGAGGCTTACTGCACAGAGGCCTACTGCATCAAAGACACCACCTACACCCTGGCAGATTCCATGCTGGACACCAACACCTGGGATCCAGTGCAGCCCTTTATTGTCAAGTCCAACCCCCAGGGCAAAGGCGAGAGCGAATTCAAAGACCCGACGCCGAGCCGTGAGGTGGGTCTGACCAGCAGCAGTGTCAGCAGCCCTGATGCTTTCCAGAATCCTTTCCTGGGTGGAAGTGATGTGGTCGCTCCAGCAGACAGCATCACCCAGAATGCCACGGGCATGTCTGCCTTCAGCAACCCCCTCCCAGATCCCCAAAACCAAACTCCACCCGAAGCGGAACCTCTAGACCCCAGCGAGTTTGGTCCTCCTGTTCCCCTCACCGATGTGAACTCCAATGCGTTGGGGGCCAGCAACGTTGCAGACAACGCTGAACTGAATTCCTCAGGCAGTGTGGGACTCACTGAAGCCACCTTGCCCACGCCAGAACTCAATCCCAACCTGAGTGGGAGTGCAGGAAGCTCAGGGGTGGTCGCACCAGACAGTGAACTCAATCCCAACATTGGGGGTGGCAACACGGGTGCAGGAGGAAGCTCTGGTACAGGGTCTGGGGTGGTCTCACCAGATGAGCCGCCCCTCCAAAAATCTCCTACAATCAGCGCATTCGCTACTGAGCCTGATCGTTCAGTCGAAGCCATGTGCAATGACCCGGCTCAAAATCTTAAAGATGCCAATGCCAAAGAGACCTGTGCTTATTACAAAGCCCTGGGCGAAAAAGATGACGACAGTGCCAAAGCCGCTCAGGATCTCCTCAATGTCACCCTGAGCAAGTATGGTCTGGGCGCACTCTATGACATGAAGGATGTGCTGAAAGTTCTGAGGGGTTTCAGGTTCGAGAAAGCAGGGCAAGTTCTTCAGGGCATTGTCAGTGAATTGGTACTCAATGACAAAATGACTCCTGAATTGTTGGAAACGTACGCCAAATTTGCTCGCAACTACACGGCCAGTAAAGGTGAAAGCCTAATCGCAGGAGGTGGCCTGGTTGCAGGCATCCTGATTACAGGCTATGGAGCCGAAATGGCCGACATGGTGGCAGATTATGTTCCAGGGCTCAGTAATTTTAAGAGCGCATATGAAACGGCAGTCGGCACGAGTCTGTTCAGTGGGACTCAATTGACAGGCTGGGAACGGGTACTAGCTGAGATTTTGCACTTATTCAGCCCTTGGAAAAAGATGCAGTTCTGAGCCGGTGAAAAGCTGATCCTGCAGCATCCAGAATTCTGCCCTGAGCACCCACAAGACCAGACTTCTCGCAGCCTGAAAAGCCAGCTCGCCCCAATCCATGGTTGGCGAATTCGGATACTCATTGACTGTGTGGGTCAGGATAAAGGCCAGCAAAGACAGAAAAATAAACCGAATGGCACCCCTCAACGTCCGCTGGCCGAATTGGTCCAGCCCGAAGCGGCCCTTGGCGGCTTTAAAAAATGCTTCAATTCTCCACCTCAATTTTCCCCAGGACACCAGCGTTTTGGCCGTCAGAGGCTGATTGCACATCACATAGCGCCGCTCTGTTTCCCCAGTCGGGTACCGGCGCTCAAACCATGCCACCGTGACCTGCAGTTCGGGGGTGTTCAGTTTGACCCAACTCCCGTTAAGAAACAGCTCTTTGACCTTCTTGTCGCCCACTTTCCGATCTCCTTTGGTGCCGACCAACACGGTCAGACCCAACTGGGACAGCGGTTTCAAGAAATACTGATTGTCAAATCCACTGTCGGCCAGTACTTTCAGGTGAAAGTGTCCCTGGAGTTGACGGCATAGGGATTTGATCATGCCGACAGCCAATTTGCTTTCACTGGCATGGCCTTTGCCTTTCCAGACGGCAAAAGACCATGGAAATCTAACTTTACCGATCAGCAGGTAGACCACCACCAGATGCAAACCATATTTGCCGT
>NZ_BMOD01000066.1 GCF_014646895.1 Deinococcus roseus | reverse complement strand
GTAACTGCTCAGCACAGAAAAACTCCTTCGTGCTGAGCAGGTATCCAGATGTTTCTCCAGAATCACACTAGAGTCGACTGAATATCATTCAACTGCTGGAAGGTCCATCGACTGGAGGTAAGCTGAGTCTTTGGCTATGAGCAAAGGGAAAGTCCCCCCAGTTGGGGGAACTTTCCCTCTATCACTCAATCACTATAATGGCTCCTTCATAAACATCAATATTATCATCAAGCCAAATTTGGTTGTTCCTCAGTACATGAAATCGAACAGATATGTTATTCCCCTCCACCATGCTTATAATAATCCTGCAAGGTAAGTCAAACTTGCTCAACTCTTGCTTGAGGCGGCCAGCAAAGTAGAGTGAATACAATAAATAGTTCGACCAGTCAGGAAGAGAAATATAATCATCAATATGTATGTGATTGATGAAGCATTCAACTCCAGTCTCATCATGCAGTGCATCAGCAAGTTGTTTGGTTGGCCGCATCTTCTTATTTAACAGGAGTAAGTTATCATGAAGTCCGACGCCCTCCCTTAATATTTCTTCTAATTCGCTTTCATGGCACCAAGACACTGAAACAAATGTTCCACTCAGTAATTCACTGGCACGTCCGTTCATCCTTAGCATATGGCCTCCGGAACTTTTCGCCCATTTCTGTTTCTCTTCATAAGTTTCTCGTAGGTGTTCACCATGAGAAACGAGGTAAAACAGGATCACCCCGAAAGATACTCGTCAAGCCCTCAAAAACATTTAATTCCTGCTTACGAAGTGTCGAAATGTAGCTGCGAATCCGACAAAATACCCTTCCGCCCTCTGTCGAGCGAAAGCCTCCTGAGATTTTGCGTTTCACCACCACCATCCGGATGTCCCGTTCAGCTTGGTTGTTGTCGAAAGGCAAAGGGTCATCCTCCAAAAACCTGAGCACTGCCGACTGGTGTTCCCTCAAGCGGAGGGCCAGATTTCTGGCGATGCTCTGTTTCACCCTTCCCTTTTGTCCAGGTGTACCTGGATTTCCAGGGTTCAGACTGAGGCCCTGTTCGACCAGGTCTGTAAACTGTGCTCTGAAAAGGGTCTTTTGTACAGTACTGAGGCTCCCTGTTTTGCGCTGGTGGTAGATGTCCTGTAAAGCTTCCCGTAGCTTACCTGCCCACTCTTGACCCTGGTGTTCAAAGATTGCCCGCAGCTCGCGAAGGAGGTGGGCATTACACAGGGCATGCCTTGCAGGTAAACCAAAATAGGTCTGCCAAGCATCATGCATCAAAACGTCAGTGAATTTAGGCAGGACGTCCATGTCCTGCACGGCTTCCATCCCTCGATTTGGATGGTGTGCGAAGAAGGTCAGCATTTTGCTAGACACAACATGGATCCAGTTGAGTTTTCCAGAAACTTTGCTACCTGTTTCATCGGCATGCAGCACTTTCTCCCCCAGTAAAGCCTCTTTCAGATGTTCTTCAAAGTTAGCGAGGTTATGGGAGGCAACCTTTTGTCCCAGAACCAAAGTGCCTTCACTGATTCTCCTTCCACAAAGGTCTTCCAGGACATCACAGGTGCGTTTTAAGGGTAGAAAATGTCCTACAGTCAGGTTGAGTGCCAGAGCGTGAAATCTAGGCCCATATTGAACCTGTCCTGGTACATCTTCGGGAAAGTCAGCCTGCTGCTGACCCTGGCAATGAGGACAGACTTTCACTTCGGCCTGATATTCCGTGACCAGTAGGCGAACCTCGGGCAAGTCGTGGACCTGCCTGGCACGGTAAGATTCTGCTTTTACGGTGTCCCAGGCGTGACCACAACCACAATGTCCAGTTAGGGACAGGCGAATGACCTGATCTACATTGCTGCTCATTTTGAGGGTTTTGCCCTGGTGGCCTTTTTGGCCGCCAGACGGTGTGTCACTTTTTTGACGTTCACTCTGAGGTTTCCAGGGGGCGTCTTTGCTGGGAGGCTGGCTGGAAGTTCGACTATCCCTTTGGAGGCGAAGCTCCAAAGCTTGAACCCGTTGCTCAAGAGCCTGCACTTGGCCTTGGAGAATCAAGCAGTTGGGACACGGTTCTTCCACAGTGCCCCTACTTTACCAGTTTTGAAAAGTCAATCTCACCTGCTGAGCAGTTACG
>NZ_BMOD01000065.1 GCF_014646895.1 Deinococcus roseus | reverse complement strand
GGTTTAGAGGCTTTCGAGTTGCTGTTTCTGGGCTTTTCCCTGCAAAATCCGCCAGATGAGTAACTTCTGTTCACTGCTCAGCCATCAGCAGGGGGTTTTTAAAAGTGTATTTTTCCTCATTGCCCACCCGCTCCTTCCAGTAAGGAAACAGCAGTTTCAGCCAGCCGGTGATCTGATCTGGACCATAAGATTGTTCAGGTTTGTAGATGCTTTGCCAGAACGTTCTGGAAGGGTTGCCCTGTGCAGTCTGGATCCACTGGTCGCACAGGGGAAGCAGGTGGCGGGTCCACCATTCCAGGCCCCAGGCCTCCAGACGTTGCACTTTCTGCTTCAATTTCACCCAGTCTTCCACGGCGCCTTCCAGGATGATTTCGGGAATGCCACAGATGCAGATCACTTCATAATCGAAGTACTCCCGGAAACCATCCATCATCACGATCTGGCTGGTGGTGCGGATGGTGTCTGTGGTGGTGGAGAAATCGCACCGGAAGACTTCCGCCGTGGTCTGTCCCACATGGTCCTGGATGCCTTCCGTCCACAATTGCACCACTTCTGCCCAGTCTTCAGGCGTGCAGAGTTGCCTGGCCCGCACTGTGAGTTTCTCCTTGCCCTGATGTTGCACAAAGAGGTGCCGCAGGTCTTCAGCGTTGTTCTGGATGTGCAGGGCCACCCCCTGGCTGAGGGTGATCCAGAGGATGTCTGGAGACAGGGTGAGGGGGTAATGCTGGCTGAACGCCTGATGCACCGCAGCAATCAAAGCATGGCTTCCCGAAGTGGGCAGGGTTTTCTGCACAGCGTCAAAACTGCTGCACAGCAGTTCTGTTCGTAGGTGGCTTTCCAGCTGCTTCTGCAAAAGGGAAGGCTGCAACAGTGCTGTTGCGGGAACGACCTCATCCACCTCAAAGCGCACCCCTGCCCCATTTTCGATGCCCTGAGTTGCAGCCATGGGCCCGGAGGCAGCAGCAAAAAACAACCCCTGCACTTCTGAGGCCAGGGCATCCAGGTGCACCTGTTCTCCCTGCCACCACTGGTGGTGTTGGCCTTGTGGCAATTGCAGGGTCAGGCGGCAATCTCCTTTTGCCTGGTCAGGGATGGTCCGGTCAGGAAGGTGGGAGGTACTTTCCAGCAAGGCTTCCGCCCTTTCAGGATCTGCAACACCTTGCTGTTCCTGCAGGGTGATGTCCCACTGGCGCGGTTTGTGTTTTTCCCTCAGGGCATTCACGCCTTCCAGAGTCCAGTGGTACCGCTCCATGCGCTGGGTGTCATGGGTGTGGTCCCAGCAGATCCTGCGCACCACCAGAACCCTTCTGGGTTGCTGAACAGGTCATACCGTGTAAAAAGGAAATTCAAAAAAAATGGATCTGGAGTTTCCATGCAGAGAGACAACAGCAGGGTGCCTTGCAGCGGATGGTTGTGCAGTGCAGCCAGAGCAGATTCCTGAAGACGCAAATGATGGTGCGGTAAAGTTTCCATGCAGACCTCTTTCAGACCAGCATAGAGCAAGACAGCAGCGTGCTGTAAGGGCAATTGGCTTACGCCAGTTGGTCACCAGAGTCTGGGGCGGCCACACCACCCACAGCCCTGAAAACCTGATTGATGTGGGGCAACAGGCCCAGTATCGTGCACGTTTTGAAAACGTTTGTCAAATCGAAAGCGTGCTGAGCGCAAGATATCAAATCGACCTTTTTAGACTTGCGAAAGCGCTGTCAAAACTTCTATAATGCTTCCAACTTCGCAGATCCATTGTCCCAGTCCAGAAATATGGGTCCGCAACGCTGAAGAGGTGCCCTGGCATTTCAGCGTTTCTTTGCTGCACACTCCCGCCCTTCTTTTCTTCCCATTCTGGAAGAACATCCTTCTGACAAGGAGTTTCCATGCCAGCCCACCAAGAAAACCTTTTCGTCCAGAACCTGCTTGCCCAGATGAGCCTCACTGAAAAAATCGGGCAGATGACCCAGCCCGAAAAGAACAGCGTCAAACCCGGAGACATCGCCCGATACAGTCTCGGATCCGTCCTCAGTGGTGGCGGCGGAAACCCTACCGAAAACAACCCCCAAAACTGGCGGGACATGGTCCTCGGTTTTATTGAACAAGCAAAACACTCCCGACTCAAAATCCCCCTCATCTACGGCGTCGACGCCGTCCACGGCCACAACAACCTCCAGGGCGCCACCCTCTTCCCCCACAACAACGCCCTGGGAGCCACCAGGGACTTTGATCTCGTGCGCAGAATTGGACGCGCCACCG
>NZ_BMOD01000064.1 GCF_014646895.1 Deinococcus roseus | reverse complement strand
GTGCGACCTGCAAAGGGTCGGAGAGGAATGCCGGTGAACATCGGACTTTGTGGTACCCAAATGCCCCTATCTGAGCATGCAAACGGGTGACTGAATGTGTGAAGCCTCAGAGACAACGTTCCGATCACAGCGAGCCTCAATGCTGTGGTGGACCAGGGGGAGCTAGAGAAGGTTGAGCGAAAGCGAATCACTGTTTGTACGGCTCGTAAAGTGGCACAGGTGAAAGAGGCTGTCACACCTGAACCAAAATGGTACGCAGGAAGGATCGCACGGTTATCGTACGGGCGACGGTACACGAACTCCTGCCGGGTCAGAAGTGGCAACCTCCCTCTAGCGTTTGAGTCCTCTTCGATCAACAGGGTAAGCCCCATGTATTCCACGAAAGTGGTATTCCCACCGCAAGGAAAGGAAGACGGTACAGGGGGTAAAGGAATTCAGAGAAAGCGAATGCCAGACGGTAATGGTTTGGATAGGGCAATACCCAACCTGAAAAGGTGCTGACGTCTGATCGGTCTTCTACGGAACTGAAATTCTTGTGCACCCCCACTGAAGGAGAAGTTAGACAATGCTTGTCATTGAACAGACCCCAGGACCTGAATTGAAATGGCAGAACATCAACTGGTCTGCCACTTCAAGCACGGTAAGGCGCATCCAGGAAAGGATCTTCCGGGCAACTCGAAACCAGCAGTGGAAACAGGTCAAAAGCCTGCAAAAACTGCTGGTGCGTTCCACATCCGCAAAACTCCTGGCCATCCGTAAGGTGACCCAGGAAAACCAGGGTAAGCACACCGCAGGGGTGGATGGGGTGGTCATTGACTCCCCGGAAGCCCGAGAGCAACTGCTGCAAGAGGGGCTAAGCCTGAAAGATCACTGTCCTGCACCGGTTAAACGGGTCTACATTCCCAAAGGAAAGGACCAAACCCGACCTCTGGGAATCCCCACCGTCAAAGACCGGGTGCTGCAAACCCTCGTGAAATTCGCACTGGAGCCCGAGTGGGAAAGCCGTTTTGAAGCCAACTCTTACGGATTTAGACCAGGACGATGCACGATGGATGCCATTGAAGCCATCTTTAAAGCCATGAGTGCGAAAGGAAGCAGTAAGTGGGTGCTGGACGCAGATATCCAGGGTTTCTTTGATCACATTGATCATGAAGCCATCCTGTGTCAGACACCCACTTTCAAGAAAATCCTACGCAAATGGCTCAAAGCGGGGGTCATGGAATCCGGGCAGCTCAAGGACAGTCCAGAAGGCACTCCACAGGGTGGGACCATCAGTCCACTGCTAGCGAACATTGCCCTGCACGGCATCGAGAAACTGTTTGGCTCAGAAACCCGTCAAGGTCGACATGTGACACCTACGCAGCGTTCTGGGCCGAACAGGGGGATCAGCCTGATCAGGTATGCCGATGATTTTGTGGTGATTGCCCCTTCCCCAGAGGTCATCCAGGACTATATTTTGCCCAAAATCCAGGAATTTCTAGCCAGGCGAGGATTACAGCTCAGTGAAGCCAAGACCCGGATGGTTCACATCCAGGACGGCTTCAACTTTCTGGGCTTTGAGATTCGCAGGTATGGAAAGGTGCTGCTCACCAAACCAGCAAAGGAAAAGGTGAACAAGCACGTGGAAGGGATCAGAAGATACCTGAAAGACCATAAGCAAGCACCTGTAGGTCAGGTCATTCGTGACCTGACTCCAAAGGTACGGGGATGGGCAAATTACTATCAAGCTGGAACATCCAAGGAAACCTTCGCTAAAGTAGACCATAAAATCTGGGTGATGTTGTGGAGGTGGTGCATTCGCAGACACCGCAACAAGTCCAGGTACTGGATCAAGTACAAATACTTTGGGCAGGGTACATCATGGGTGTTTCAGGCAGGAGATGTTCAACTTCCAAGTTACAGCAGTGTTCCCATCATTCGACACCTCAAAGTGAAGGGAAAGGCCAGTCCTTTTAATCCTGAGGAAAAGAAGTACTGGAGGGACCGAAAAGTTCGCACTGTAGAAAAACAGCTCCATCAGAAAAGCCTGATCTGCCTGTTCAAAAAGCAAAAGGGCCTGTGTGGGTTTTGTCACTTGCCTCTGGGTGTAGGGGAAATGGACAATCACCACCGGGTCGCCAAAGAGCAAGGGGGATCAGACCTTTCAGAAAATCGCAGTCTGGTGCATCGCTGGTGCCACCATGCTTACCATCAACGGGTGGGATATCGGGTCAAGAAGGCTTGAGCCGGATGAGGTGAAAGCTTCAAGTCCGGTTCTGAGGGGGCGGGGAGACAGCAATGTTTCCCTGCTACCCGACCA
>NZ_BMOD01000063.1 GCF_014646895.1 Deinococcus roseus | reverse complement strand
CAAGCAGTTGGGACACGGTTCTTCCACAGTGCCCCTACTTTACCAGTTTTGAAAAGTCAATCTCACCTGCTGAGCAGTTACGCTTGGAGAACATCAAGGGTGAGCAGGCCGGGACTTTTTTGAGGTTCATGAAACCCAAAAATGCCGTCCAGCAGGAATTTTAATCTTCTGAAGTTCTGGTGCTGAATCCACAGTGATGTGAGGGCTTGCCCCCACATCACTGGAAACACTTATAAGTGAAAACATAAGTGCCCCGGAGTCACCCCCGAGGCACTTGAAACTTCTCCCCCAGAAGAAGTGTTATTTGGCCGCTTCGTCCTGAATGACCCACCAGACGTTCCCCACAGCCTGACCGGTGGTGTCTCCGGCCTTCTGGTCCTTGACCCAGTAATACACGGGTTTGCCATCCAGGGTCACCTGCAGGGTTCCATCTTTGCGGGTGGTGACGCCCAGACGGCTCTTGAAGGTGCCCATCAGCTGTATTTCATGGGAGACCAGCAGAGGGGGCCAGTTGGTGGCGCACTGGTCGTAGCAGTTGCTGGTGGTGCCCTCGTCTTTGGTGAAGATGTAGAGGGTCATGTTGTTGGGACCAGCCAGCACATTGCCCTGGGCGGTGTCTTTCTGCACGGTGATCAGAGGCATCTGGTTGGCCACCCACCAGACTTTGCCCACAGCCTGCCCGGTGGTGTCCCCGGCTTTCTGGTCCTTGACCCAGTAGTACAGGGGCCAGCTGTTGTAAGTCACCTGAAAAGCGCCGTCTTTGCGTTTGATCAGGCCATAACCGGGTTCATCTGGCAGGTCTTTTGCATCCTGCAGGGTCAGGGGAGGCCAGTTGACGGCGCACTGGTCGTAACAGTTGCTCACATCTGGCGCGTCTTTGGTGAAGATGTAAAGGGTCATGCCACTGGAATCGGTGAGGATGCGTCCCAGTTTGGCATCGTCGTGGTATTGAATCAGGCTGCTGGCACTGGCAAGGGCACTGGTCATCAGGGCAAGGCTCAAGAAAAGTTTCATTTTTTACTACCTCCACCCTTAGAGACACCCGGAAAAGCCATTTGGATTCACAGCAGGTCAATGCCACCCAGAGGCTGGGTGGGCTTCTCACTGCCACCGCTGGGTTCCATGCTCAGGCCCACCCGTTCAAACCCTGCGTATTGCACCTGGATGGGTTCCCCCCTGGTGAGGCCCAGCGAATAAGGGGTTTTCTTGACCCGTCCCCAGGCCTGGTAGGTGCGGCCCGATGGTGCCTGCTGGATGGGCACAATCAGGGCTTTCCCATCTGCCGCGAACATCACCTGGGCAATGGACTCCCCGGCTTTGGTTTTGATGGTCTCGGTGCGAACAGCGATTTCCACAAAGTGCCGGATCAGGGTGTTGTTCTGGTAGTGCTGAATGAAACCGATGGTTCCATATCCCAGCAGCCCGACCACCAGAATGGAAGCAGCCATGAAAGGCAAACGGCTCCAGAGGGGTGTGGATCTGGGTGCTTCTGGCTGTTTTGCTGGCAGCTTTTGCTGAATCGCCTTCCACACGTCTGGCGCAGGTTTTGCGGGCAGATTTTCCACCAGGGCTTCCATGCCCTCCTGCAGTTCCAGCACTTTTTTGCTGCACACCGGGCATTCCAGCAGGTGGGCTTCCATGGCCCCCCGTTCGGTTTCGGGGAGTTCTCCCAGCACGTAGCTGATCAGGTGGTCACGTGGATGTGTCATTTCCCCTCCAGTGCTTTTTTCATCGCCGAGAGGGCCCGCCTGAGCCGGGTTTTGATGGTTCCGAGCGGCAGGCGGTAACGGCTGGAGAGTTCATCGTGCGTGTACCCCTGAAAGAAGGAGTCGTGGATCAGGTGCTGGTCAAGCTCGTTGAGGTGGTGCATGGCGTGGTCTACCGTGATGCGGTTTTCGGGGTGTGAGAAGGGCACAGAAGCCAGATGGTCGTGCTCAGAAAGGTCCAGCCCTGCGTTCACCGGTCTGGCTTCCCTGGCCCGGATGCGGTTCAGGCACTCATGGCGGGCGATGGTGTAGATGAAAGCCTTCGGTGCATGAATCTGCGGCCTGAACTCCCGTGCATGATGGTACAGCTTCACAAAGGTGTCCTGCAGCACTTCTTCTGCATCCTGGGGGTTTTTCAGCATCTCCAGGGCCAGGGTGTAAACCCGGCTGCGCAACTGGTCATAAAGCTCCCGCAGGGCGTTTTCATCGCCGCCAGAGAGCCTGAGCAGAAGGTGCGTTTCAGTGTCCATGTTCACCAGAGGTCAGCAGAGAGAGGGGTTCAGGGGCCGGGGTCCGCATCTACACATAGAGACACGCATTCAGGGGGTTTGGATTCATTTTAAGGGCCGGAAATGTGGAGGGGCATGGATGCCGAGCGACCCAGCGGTCACAAACCGTTTTGGACCGCGCTGTAGGGTCAAGAAGCGACCCAGCGGTCACAAACCGTTTTGGACCGCGCTGTAGGGTCAAGAAGGGCAAAATGCCTGGATTGCC
>NZ_BMOD01000062.1 GCF_014646895.1 Deinococcus roseus | reverse complement strand
ACTGACCAACACGGCTTTGATGGTGACGTTGTCCTGGGCTTTGTTGTAGTCTGCGGCGGCGTCCAGGATGGTCTGTCCGTCGGCGTCGCCCCAGGGGTACCAGATGGTCACGGTGTCTTTGGCAAGTGCAGGGCTGGCCAGGGCAATCAGGGAAAGGGTGAGCAGGGTTTTGCGGTTCATGAAATCCTCCAGTGGGGTCTGTTCAAAGCTTGTTCACGGGTGTTCACCGCCGGGGAGCCAGAAAAGAAGATGCCAGACAGAGGGAGCACGGCAGTCCAAAGTGGAGGGATGGACTGTGCCTGAAGAGGAGGTCTGGTGGGTGGAAAGCTCCCCGGTGTTTAGGTTGTGAACATGGATTCAATGTACGCCCATGTTCCCCGGATGTCAATATGTGTTCGAGGAACAAAGATTGTAAGTTCTCAGAACTTTTATCGAGATGGGCCGAAGCTGGACTCAGATCGGATTCAGAAATATTGCCCAGAAGCGCAAATTTCCCAGGCAAGGACGGGGAGACGCAGGCAAAAAGGGTTTCTGGGACATGGGCTTCATGGGATGATGACGCAAGTGTTACACCCAAAGCCATTTTACCGGTTCATCGAATGTTCAAGGATTGTTTTTTGAACAAAATAGGATTACTCTTGGAACATGACCACCAGAGCCCGCAGCAGCCCCACCATCCGGGAGATTGCCCAGCATGCAGGGGTGTCGCTGGGCACCACCTCACGGGCGCTCAACAACCAGCTGGGCATCAACGACGACCTCAAGGCCCGTGTGCTCAAAGCTGCAGAAGAACTTGGTTATGATTTTTCAAACCTGCGGCCTTCGCGCAGCATCAAAAGGATCACCTTCATCTATGACCGCCAGCACAACACCCTCTCCAACAACCCTTTCTATTCCACCGTGTTGCATGGCGTGGAAGATGCCTGCAACACCGAAAAAATCTCGCTTTCCTTCACCTCCAGCACCCCAGAAGAAAGCCTCTCTGAACGTCTGAAACGCGATGAAACAGACGCGCTGCTGTGTGTGGGGGCTTTTGAACCCGGCCAGTTGCAGGAAATCCGTGAACTGGGCATTCCGGTGGCACTGGTGGATTTGTGGCACCCCGAAATGCACAGCGTGAACAGCGACAACTTCGGAGGGGCCTTCAAGCTCACCTCTTTGCTGGTTCAGCGGGGCTACAAAAGGATTGCTTTCATCTGCGGTCCGGCCTCGCATTACTCCATCACCCAGCGCAGACAGGGTTACCGTTATGCCCTGATTGCCCACCACCTCGAACAGGACCCGGATCTGGAAGTGTTCCGGGAACCCATCATGCAGGAGGTGGCAGGCACCGACCATGCGGTGAGGCAACTGTTGAACCTGCAAAACCGTCCGGATGCCATTTTCTGCTGGAACGACAGCACCGCCATCCAGGCGATCCAGACCTGCTACAGCCTGGGATTGAAAGTGCCCGAGGACATCGCGGTGGTGGGGTTTGATGACCTGCCCACCGCCCGCACCTCCTTTCCTCCGCTGACCACCGTCAGGATCGACAAAGAAGCCCTGGGACGGCGGGGTGTGGAACTGCTGCTGTCCCGTCCCAGTGAACCCACCCAGGTGATTGTGCCCACCCAGATTGTGGTGCGGTCCAGCACCCAATGACCCTTCTCTCGCCATGAAAAACCCTGCCCAATATGCCCTCTGTCTGGATGTGGGGGGCAGTCATGTGACTGCTGCGCCCATCGACCTTTCCCACCGCACCCTGCTGAACCCCGGACGGGTGCGGGCACCTGTGCATCATGTTGATGCTGCCGAGACCATCTTGCAAACCTGGTGGTCTGCCCTGTCCATGGCTTCACTGGCCTGTGAAAACAAAAGCTTCTCGCACATCACGCTGGCATTGCCTGCACCTTTCGATTACCAGCACGGCATTTCCCGCATGACCCACAAGTACAGGCAGTTGTTCGGACTGGATGTGCGGGCCTTGCTGCAAACCCAGCAACAGTTCAGCCCTCTGGCAGGCCTTCCGATCTTCTTTGCCAACGATGCAGACCTTTTTGCCCTTGGGGAGCACTGGGCCGGGATGGGCCAGCCTTTCGAGCGCATGATTGGTGTCACGCTGGGCACCGGACTGGGCAGCGGTTTTGTCCGCGAAGGGAAAATCATCCGTTCAGGACCAGAGGTGCCTCCAGAAGGCGAACTGTGGAACACCCCTCATCTGGACGGTCTTGCAGAACGCCATGCCTGCGGTCAGGCCGTCAGTGACAGTTATGGTTTGCTAACCGGAGAAAGCTGCTCTGCAGAAGAAATCAGTCTGCGGGCAGACCAGGGCGACCTCCAGGCCCGCAGCGCTTTCCAGACGCTGGGAGAACATCTGGTCGCCATCCTCACTCCGCATGTGCAGGCGTTTGAGGCACAGGCCGTGGTGGTGGGAGGCAACGTTTCACGGGCCTGGAAGCATTTCGGTCCAGCATTGCAGGAAGGATTGCCCGGAGCAGAGGTTTTCCCTTCCCAGTTGCGCGAAGATGCAGCCTTGCTGGGCGGCGCGGCCCTGCTCTCCCCTGCTGGAGTGCTGTCATGAGTCACCTGATTCGGCTGAAACCCGAATTCCACAGCAGGGTGTGGGGAGGAAACCGCCTGCAAGCCGGACCTGACCCCATCGGAGAAGCCTGGGTGGTCTATGCAGGAAACACCATTGCAGGCGGTCCCCACCACGGCAAAACCCTGGATGACCTTGTTCATGAACGTCCCCAGTGGCTGCTGGGCAGCAGAGGAGCGGGCCACCAGCACTTTCCGCTGTTGATCAAACTGCTGGACTGCCAGGACTGGCTTTCCATCCAGGTGCACCCCAATGACCAGCAAGCACAGCAGTTCCACG
>NZ_BMOD01000061.1 GCF_014646895.1 Deinococcus roseus | reverse complement strand
CTGAAAACTCCTTCTCAAATTGCCAGTGATTTAGGAATCAAAGTGCCCATGCTACGACGTTATGCTGTCCTGTACGAGGAATACACAGGTCAAAAGCTCCCTGTCACTGCCAGAGGTGAACGTTTATATACCACTGAGGTGCTGATCACATTACAGCGAGCCAGATCAATCATGGAAAGTGAAAAGCTGGGTCTTGAAGCTTCCATGCGTCAGGCAGTGCGAATTGTAGAGATCTCAGAGGCTTCAGAGTCTGCAATCCAGGAGTCTGATCCCCTATTCACTCCTGAAAGACTGCAGAAGTTGTTCAGAGAAGCTATAGAGGCTGAGATCACGCCATTGCGCCAGGAGCTGGTTCAGTTGCGCTCAGAAAATCAAGCGCTTCAGCAAATGGTTCATCAACTGTTAAAGGCTCAGGAAGAGATTTATCGGCTTCAGATATCTGAAATCAATCTTCCTGATAATCACATGAAAAAAAATCAAGAAACCCTGTCACCAAGACAGGGTTTAAGGGGCATATTTGATTCTCTTTTGAGAGGATATTATAACAGGCTATGAGAGTTTTGAAAAATCAGGAATAAAAATTTCTTCACATCTTAAACAAACAAATTGAGAATCATACTCTTTTGATAATCTTTCATATTCTCCACTATTTTTATATTCTGATTTTTTAAGCATGTCTATCACGTTATAGACTGATGCGATTGCAAAAAATATAAATACCACTGTAAGAAAAATTTTACCAATCTTGAAATCAGGATCAGGATTATTAGCAACACTGATGAGTGCTATTAGAAATATGAGGCTAAATACACAAGTGAGAGCAGCAGTGGCAAAAGCAAAACCTACGGCAGGTTCTTCTGGGGGGCGATGTCGTTTTGCAAGAGTTGTAGAACTATAAGTATGGGTTGTAGCTCCAACAGCTTCTCCCGAAGTTGTAACTCCACCTGTAAAACTTACTCCTGCACTTACTCCACCATCATGAATTATTCTTCTACGGGTAACTTGTTCAGATTTACAACGTGGACATTGAAGTTCTGCCATAAGTAACTGTATCATTTATTACGATTTTTTGATATGTTTGAATGTTTTTGCTCCCCTGGTAAGTCTTAAGTTGAGGAATTTTTAAAGCTGTGTAGGTCTTGCCAGCTGGCCTAAGAGTGCTGTAGTGTGCTTCTGAGGCTACCCGCTAGGGCAAAAAAACGAAGAACTGCTGAAGTTTGGCGACCCACGCAGTTCTTCCCAAGAGCCTCCCAGAAGGGAGTTCAGTTTTAAGGTTCGCTGGCAGAGGTTTAGCCTTTGCCACCTGCCCTAAATTTAGGCGATCTTGGCACCCACGTCAATGCAGAGTGCCACAGTCTAAAGCCTGCTTTACAGGAACTGGACAATTCAGCCCCTCCTGGTCATCACGAGGACCATGAAGCCACATGCTTTCCAGAAGTATCTTGACCGCCTTGGAATCGCCAATGAAGCTGGCCAGCTGGTGGCTTCTATCCGAGATCTTCCAGCTGATTCTAAATCCTGGATCCAAAAACCAGAAAAACCTGACGTTTCAGACTTTCAGAGAAATCTCAAATCGGGAAATCATTCTGTAGTGTTAGCTCAGGCTTCTGAAAGGGTTTCTGAGAGCTTCCATAGGAGCAGGAGGCTTAGGAGTCTCCCTGAGACCGAACAGCGGGTGTTTGATGCTTTACACCGTCTTTGCTGGGATCATGCCTGTTTTCATGGGCGGAAAGTTGGCCAGGGCTGTTATGTGGTGCACACCAGTGCTGAGCTGCTCATGGATTACCTGGATATAGGCAAGACACGCTTCTATGAGGCCCTGGGTCGCCTGCGTCAAAGTTCTCTGGTGGCCAGCAAGGGTTTTGTGTGTCGTCTTCCTCAGCGAATGGTCAAGAGCGGGACACTGTTTGCTGTGGTTATGGATCCTTCTTCTGAGCACCAGGCACGGTTTCGCTTTTGGGATTGGAACCACGAGTACCGTTCAATGGAAAAAGACATTGCCAGTGGCAATACGGTTTTTAGATTTCTCAGAGCGCAGAAAACCAAAAACGAACATACAAAGACATTTTCTGATAGGAAGCGAAAATATCTTGTATTGAAGGGTTTCACGTTATCTGGGCAACTTAATCAAGATTCCGTTGTTGCTTCTGTATGTCCGCCAGCAGCGCGAAACTTCAAAAACTTCGTTTTCTCGCTGTCTGAAGGTCAACTTCTTCGAGCACAGGAGCGTAAAGCCTGGGTGGATCAAGCAGCTCAGCAGCTGGCAGGTCTTCTGGAAGATCATCACAGTCTAAATCTGTACAGGTGGTGCCTTTGGAGGCTTCTTGCAGCCAGTGAACGGGGTCTAGATCTTTGGCATCATTTTCAAGCTGCGCTTTTGAACATTTTTGGTGATCTGGACGATGGTATTCGAAGCAGATGGGGAGCAATCTTAATAGCCAAGCTGAAGCGCTCAGGAATTTGGCAGGATCTGGCCGCCATCTGAACGTTTAGGAATCTGGCAGAGAAAAAGCGTCTGAAAAAGGATGCTCAAAAAATGCTGTCTGACAAAGGCTTTAGCTTTAGAGAAAGCAAAGGGATTATACAGCTTTGAGCCACCAGGTCTTAGCAGGCAGTTTTTTTATGCCCATCTGAAAGGCTGTAATTTTGGCCACCAAGTAGCGTTGTAAGGCTTTGTCACTGTCTCTTTTTGCAACTCTGAGGATCATACCTTTTTCGTTTTTGAGGTCACGATTTGCGAAAGGATCAGAATTTTTCTGCAGGTATGCGAGAATTCTGAGAAGATCCTGCTCAGATTCAATGGTTTCAACATGAGCTTTTGAAGGAAGCTGCTGACCACGATTGGGACAGATGAGATGTAAATGCATTCTGAACGTCTGGGTGAATTCCAGTTTAACCAAGGCAGGAACAGCTGGAAAAATCCGTTTAGATTCTTCCTTAGCCCAGGCATGTAAACTTCTGTCATATAATCTGGTGCTGGTCACCTTTTGGAGTGGATATGTGACCAGCACCAGATTTTGCATGGATCGCAACTGCTGCAATTGGGCAGCCTGACTTAGCTGTGTTTTTGCCTTTTTCTGCTGTATACGTGGACTAGAGTAAATGGGAGAGATTTCAACCTTCTCCCCTGTATTGCTCCAGTGACCATAATTGCTCTGGTACCAGAGAGCTGTAAGCTCTCTGGGCTTAAGGCGTAACAGTTGATCAGCTCCATGCTGTTCGATCCATTTTTCAATGTTGGTCTGTAAATCAGTGATCAGTTTGGGGTTCTGAATTTTGGTCATGGTTTTGGACTCCTTTGGAAACGGTCTAAATCCTAAGATTATTCTTAAGTTATTGCTCATAGATAACGAATTTTGGGACTCCAGGGAAGTTTTAAGCTCTTCTGAGCTTGCCCTGACATACTCTTTGCGTGCTCTGCGTGAGACCAAGATAATTCATTCTTTGAAATACAAAAAGTGCTCCATCTCTCTATGGATTTTCTGTTAAAAGTGGAATTCAACTCTTTCTGAAATAAGTCTTGGTTTCTTTTGGAAAATTTGTCTAGATGGCATATTTGGAATGCTGACAATATAAATTTTGATGCTATCGGCAATACCTACGATAAATACGTTTATCGTACACTCCTGGTAGCGTCTGAATAGACGGCTCACGCTTCCGAGTAGCGCCTAAAAAAATCCCATCTAGAAGGGGAAAAATTCAATGCACGTCTAAAAGGCGTAACTCAGGCATATACTGATCAGTGACACCATGCTGAAAACTCCTTCTCAAATTGCCAGTGATTTAGGAATCAAAGTGCCCATGCTACGACGTTATGCTGTCCTGTACGAGGAAT
>NZ_BMOD01000060.1 GCF_014646895.1 Deinococcus roseus | reverse complement strand
TTTTTCTTCTCTCACAAGTTGAAATTTTACCGCTGTCCTGCTTTTTTGCCTCCCCTCTGCGAGATCATCTCAACAAACCACCAAAATCCCAGAAGTGCTGTCAAAGGGCTGCCACAATCAGATGCCACAATCAAGCGGCTGAACTACACTGAAGTCATGAGTTCTGACAGCAAAACCCCCACCGGTCCCAGAGTCGGCTACGCTCGGGTCTCCACAAGTGACCAGAATCTGGACTTACAGACGGATGCCCTCAAAGCTGCAGGTTGCCGGAAGATCTTCAAGGATACCCTCACCGGATCCAAGGCAGATCGACCAGGGCTGGGGGAAGCGCTGAACTATTTACGGGAAGGAGACACCCTGGTGGCATGGAAACTCGACCGACTCTGTTGGCGAATTCGGCAGAACTTCTCATCTCCTGCGTCCAGTTGAACCGGCTGTAGGTCCTGAGGTGATGTCGCCGTTCCAGATGACACCGAGAGCCTTTTCAAGAACACTGTTGTCATTTGGTTTTCTATAATGAAGTCCATGGACCTTCAGCTACTTGAAGCCTTTGAGGCGCTTTATGCACAAGGCACTTACAGAAAAGCTGCCACCTCTCTGGGACTGACTCCGACCCTGGTCAAAGCACGTATTCAGGAACTGGAAAGCACCGTGGGAGGACCTCTGTTGTACCGTAAATCAGGGCGCTTACGGTTCACAGAAATGGGCTACGACTTCATTGGCACTGCCTTAAAGCTCCTGCAGGCGGAAGAAAACAAGGCTGCTCCCACAGGACCAAACCATTGTCCTGAAGGTAAGAACATCCCTGATGTTAGCAACTCTACTTGAGATGGGCTTCAGGGGCTAAATTTGGTTTTCTTCGGGTTTGCTTCACCCGGACGGGCTGAGCACGCGTCAACGCTGAAACCCGTGTGGGCTGAGGACGATTTCCAGCAAACCAATCTTCCAGACGGCTGTAATTCATGGCCAGCGCGACAAAAATGTTCTGCTGATGGGTCTTGGCCAGCCCTCGGTAGCGGCTCTCTCGAAGCCCAAAAGTCCTGACCCCTTGTGAGAACACGCTTTCCACCCCTGCCCGCAACTGGTAGAGCTTTTTGCCCTCTTCAGAATTCATGAGGTCACGTGCCTCGAACAGGGCTTCCTGCCTGTCCTGAGGCAAAAAAACCAGTTGCTTTCCCCGGGTTGAGGTCGTGCATTTTTTGCGCAAGGCACATCCATGACATTCCTGGACTCGAAACTTCGCCAGGATGGAAGGCCCTCGTTGTTTGGAGGTCTGGGCTTTCCAGGAGATCGAAGTTGAACCACTGGGACAAATCACTTTTTTCTCGTCCCAGAGCACCCTGAAATCCCTCAGGTCAAATCGGTCCTCTGGTCCCTTCTGCCACTTCCGGGTGCCTCTGGGAGGGCCAATCAGCCCAATACCATACTGGTTCTGAGACTCACAGAGTTGCTCCGCACTGACGTAACCGGCATCCACCCAGTGCTGGGCAGGCAACAAGGCCCGCTTTTGCAAGGCCTGATGAATGAGCGCTAACCGGGGGGCATCGTTCGCTTCAGCGGTGGTGGTGTCCACATGCACAATCAAATGGGGCAAATCCTCATCGCAGGTTTCGGTGTAGTGGACCTTATAGCCCACCCACTCTTTGCCCCGCTTGGTGCTGTACCTGGCTTCACTTTCATAAGGGGATTCCACCCCAAGCCGTGCTGGAGGCAGTTCATCACTGGGAATCAACTCAACCCCCCTGGAGGTTCGTCGGAAGTGGCGCTTCCAGATGTGTTGAAAAGCTTCGACTTCGGGGAACTGTTTTTCGCGGATTTCTTTTGCACTGTCCTGCTCCAGGGCGCAAAGCATGTAGTAGCCATCCATGCCCACCCGTCGGATGAAATCCTCTTTGTCCCATTCTTTTTTGGGAAGGCGGTAATTTTCAAAGCGGTGGGCGTATTTGTCGTACCAGTGCTTGGGAAGGTAGTCTCTGATCCAGTCAGGGAAGTGGGTGGCCAGCGTGTTCAGCACAGCTCGCAGGGTTTCAGCCACCAACTCGTAGCGGTTCATCACCCGAAGCTGGGCCAGCACATGGGCGGAGTCCGTGCGTTGTTTGCCTCGGGTTTTGAGCAAGCCCTTGTCTTTGCAGCACTGCAGGAAAGCGTCCAGGTAGGTCAGGATGTTCTCCTGTTTGAGGAGGCGGTCCCGAAATTCGCTGAGGACGCTGTAATGGAAGCCGGGGTCTTTCAGGTCCAGGGACAGGGCATATTTCCAGCGGGCAGGCCCCATTCTGGGTGCCGTTCTGCCCAAGACAATCTAGCCGGGCTTTTACAGCATGTGCCGCCTCCCGGTCGGTCAGATTTTCACTGAACTGGAGGATCGTCACCAGCAGGAGTCGCCATGGAGGCAAAGCTGGCTTACCACGAGTTGGGTAGACTCACATCTTGCAGTCATCTAAAGCCTTGCATAAAAGCGCGTATTCCCAGTCCAGCAGGGCTTTCAGCCTGAGAAGCTCTCGGTCCAACTCCGGTTTCAGGAACAGCAAAGCTGCTTGACGGGCCAATTTTCCCCAGTCCGGAAAACCTGACTTTTTCACCTTCAACTGCAGGTGGGACAGCACATTGGGAGAGTCCCAAAAGTAGGTCCAGAGGGATGTTGAGAAAAGGCCCTGTTCTGAGGTTACTCGATTACCTGCATTTTTGCATCCCATGAGGCCCGAAACTCCGCAGGAGGCACGTACCCCAACGCTGAATGCAGCCGGACCTCGTTATAATGCTGCTGAAACCGTCCGATGATCACCGTGGCCTCCCAGATGGAGTGGAACACTTCCCTGTCCAGGCACTCCGCCCGAAATCTCGCGTTGAAGCTCTCCGTTTTGCCGTTTTGCCAGGGTTTGCCCGGCTCGATGTACCGTGTGCCTACCCCTGCAAGACCCAGGAAGATTTTCAAGTCTGACTCGATGAATTCGCTGCCGTTGTCGGACCTCAGGAACTCCGGGGCACCCCTGCGATGGATCACGGACTTCAGGACCGCGAGCACATCCACAGCCTTGAAGCTGTCTCGGACCGTCAGGGACAGACATTCCCGGGTGAACTCATCGATGAGGACCAGGATTTTGAGGGTTTCCCCCTGGGTGGTGCGGTCAAAGACGAAGTCATACGACCAGACTTCATTGGGGCGTGTGGCAGCTTCAGGCAGGGTTGCTCCAGTCCGGATTTTCTTCACGTTAGCCTTTTGGGGCTGTTTGAGACCCAGCAGCTTCCACAGGCGGTGGACTTTCTTCCGGTTGACCTGCATGCCCTCTCTGAGGAGCGTCTGGTGGATTCTGCGGTACCCGTAGACCGGGTAAAGCTGTGCCAGTTCCCGGATGCGGCCTTCCAGCACTTCGTCTTTGACCTTGCGCTGCTGGTACCTCAGAACCGAGCGGTGGATCTGCAGGATCTGGCAGGCCTGGCGCTCACTGAGCCCCTGGTCCTGAAGTTGCTTTGCAGTCTGCCTTTTGTCTGGCAGGGTCAGGACTTTTTTCTCAGCACCTCCTTGATGGCCGAGTTTTCCAGGCTCAACTGGCCAACCAGTTTCAGGAGGCGGGTGTTTTCCTGCTCGAGCTGCTTGAGGCGTTTAAGCTCGAGGGTGTTGCTGCCTGCGTATTTGGCTTTGAGCTTGTAGAAGGTGGCCTCACTGATGTTGTACTGTCGACAGAGGTCTGGGACAGGGGTTTCGCCCTTTTCAGCTTCTTTGAGGAGTTCGAGGATCTGTTCGTCGGTGACTTTGCGTTTCGCCATGCTCTATTCTGCCCTTTCCAGGCCGAATGCTCGACATGCCTCTGGCCTTAACTGAGATTTTTGTGTGTTAGGCCAGGTCCCCAAAGTGGGAGAATGAGCCTGTCATACCCCTTCGAGCCGACAAGCCTG
>NZ_BMOD01000059.1 GCF_014646895.1 Deinococcus roseus | reverse complement strand
CTTACCGACTCGAGGGGGCATGACAGGTCCATTCTCCCACCTGGGAGCCTGGCCTAACACACAATCATCTCAACGAACGACCTCATGGCCAAGGTGCTGGGAAAACTGCAAAAAGAATACCGGGATGACCGAATGAGAAACCTGCCCTCGCTGGATCAAGCGTCCCAGACCATGAAAAAGATCCTGGCGCTTTTGCTGGACGACAAGATCACCACCCTGGAAGAACTGAAGAAACAGGCCTTCAAGATTGCTTCAAAGGAAAAACTGGCGGATGTGCTGGAAGCCGTGACCCTGCTCACCCAGAGCCAGGAAGACCGCAAACTGGAAGATTTCCAGCGCCGGTACAGTTACGTGAGGCAGTTTCTGCCCCTGATGATGACCACCCTCTCTTTTCAGGCCAACAGCAGTGGCAAACCTGTACTGGAAGCCTGGCAGGCCCTGTGCAGGCTGGAGGGCCGCAAAAAAGTGGACCTGAGGGAAGTCCCAACAGACCTGCTGGACCGACACTGGAAGAGCAAACTGAAAAACGAAGACGGCACCCTCAACCGTGCAGCCTACACGCTGGGGGTGCTGGAACATCTGTGGGAAGCCCTTTCTCGCAGGGAAGTGTTCGTCGAAAACAGCCTGCGCTACACGGATCCCACCGCAAAACTGCTGTCCCCGGCGTCCTGGGAAAAACAGCGCCTTGAAGTCTGCCAGAGTTTGAACCTCAGCCCTGACGCTGACACCTTCATTGCCAGCATCAGCAAAGATTTGCACCTGCACTACCTGTTTGTGGCGGGACGGGTCAAGAAAAATGCCAGCCTGGAACTGCAGGATTCTGAAGACCAAAAATCGGTCAGCCCCCACCTGGAGAAGCTGGACGCTTTTGTTGAACCAGACTCCCTCAAACAGCTGAGGGCAGAAATCAAGAAATTGCTGCCACAGGTGGACCTGCCAGAACTCCTGCTGGAAGTGCATTCCTGGACGGGTTTTCTGTCAATGTTTTCCCACATCAGTGAAGGGAACAGCCGGGCCACCGACCTGCTGGTGTCTATTTGTGCGGTCCTCACTTCAGAAGCCTGCAACGTTGGGTTCGAGCCCGTCAGCCACACACAAAATCCAGCCCTGTCCAAAGACCGCCTGTCGTGGGTGAACCAGAATTACGTGCGTGCGGAGAGCATCTCAGACGCCAATGCCCGTCTGGTGAACTTCCAGAAGGACATCCCACTCGCCCAGGAATGGGGTGGGGGTCAGCTGGCTTCTGTGGATGGGCTGCGTTTCAAAGTGCCCGTGCGCAGTATCCATGCCAGAGCCAACCCCAAATACTTTGGTCATGGCCGTGGACTCACCTGGCTGAATTACGTCTCAGACTATGGAACTGGGTTTCATGGGATCGTAATTCCAGGGACCATGCGCGACTCCCTGTTCGTGCTCGATGGCTTACTCGAACAGAACACTGAATTGCAGCCCAAACGGATCACCTCAGATACCCATGGGTACTCCGACATTGTTTTTGGCCTGTACCGGCTCCTGGGGTACCAGTTCTCCCCGAGGCTGGCAGATTTAACCGACCAGCGGTTCTGGCGGGTGGACAAAGAGGCAGATTATGGAGCCCTGAACAAGCTGGCCCGCCACAAGATCAACACGGAGATCATTCGGGAACACTGGGATGAAATCTTACGTGTGGTGGGCTCCCTGACCACCAGGACGGTTAAAGCCTCATAAATCCTGCGGGTGCTGCAAAGGAAAGGCAAACCCAACAAACTGGGTCGGGCCATTGGAGAAATAGGACGGATGGCGAAATCCATTCATCTCCTCAAGTACCTGGACGATGAAAGCTACCGTCGGGAGATCCGGGAACAACTGAACCTGCATGAGTCCCGCCATTCCTTGGCCAGAGAAGTGTTCCATGGGAAACGGGGGGAACTGAGGCAAGCCTACAAGGCTGGACAGGAAGACCAACTGGGGGCATTGGGGCTGGTGGTGAATGCGATTTGCCTGTGGAACACCAAATACACCGATCTAGCCTTGAAGCACCTACAGGACAGGGGAATGACCATTTTAAAGGAAGACGTAGAAAGGCTGTCACCCTTTGTGCGGGAACACATCAACCTGCTGGGTCGGTACCACTTTGAGGTGCCAGAGGTGGTCAGACAGGGATTGATGAGGCCCCTGGTGGCGGCAGACGACGATTTTGAATGAAAAATACCCTGTCCCAGAGAAGGAATTTTGGATTAGCCCGATAAAATCCGTCCCAGTGGCCCCTTTACCCCTTGGTCCACTATTTTTGAAGAGCTGGAATTAGTGGAAGACGATTGAGACAGCAAAAACTGTCATAGAGGTAACAGCAGTCGTATTGAGCATCATCAGTTTTGAATGCGAAAAATGTCGTTTATATCAGCAATTTTCTGATCCTACCGTTAAAATCTGTTCCGATACACCAATTCCCCCGAATACTCAGGGCTGGCCGGTCCAAGGTGAGGGTGTACTCCATCGAGCAAAATCCGTACAGGAAACTGTAGTAGAGGTGCAGCCAGTACGAGAAGCTCCCCGCAGCAAGCGTCATTCTGGGGTTTTGTCCGTCCTGGAGCCAGTGGTGGTTCATCCGCAGTTTCACCTCTCGGGTCTGCAGCAGGTCGAACAGCTTGAGGGTGGCTTCCTGCAGGTCATCAAAGGCAAAGAGGTTGAAACCGTAGGATTCTTCTGGCGTCCAACGTACCATGTTCTTCAGACTGTACTTCTGGTGGTGATCCCCATGTGGAGCCATGTCGGCAATGTAGAGTTTTTTCTCATCTGGAATGGCATAAAGTTCGAGGTACTGGTGCAGTTTCTTGCAATGAAACCACAAGAGCAGGTCCGTATCAGGGTGAGGCAGGCACACCTCCAGCACGAATCCGGGGTAGAGGATGCCTTCCAGGGGTGTCTGGAGGACCTTCTCCTTCAGCTCCTGGACCGAGGGGGTGGAAGCCTCGGGAACGTCTGCAGTGCTGTTGTCTGACTTCCGGACTCGGTATTCCATGGAGGAGAAGCCATCAAAGGGACTGAAATACAGTTTCAGGAAGTGCTCCAGGTGTTGGGTGGGGATGTCCAGGATACACTGGGTTTCGTATCCCACGAAGTGCAGGTTGACCCCAAGGGTGATCTCCTGGGTGTTGAGAAGATCCATGGCCTTCTGAATGGCCTTGGCCAGCTCTTTGATGTTGTCATGCCGGAACGTCAGGCTGGTTTCCGTCCAATCAATCATTTCGATGGCTTCATAGCGGAAGGATGAGGAGGGGGCAGGGAGGGTGTCGACGACCATGAGCCGCTCGTCTTCAGCCCAGTAGTAGAGTTCCAGGTGCTCTCCGATGGGAATGCCACTGGCCCAGGCCAGTTGGGTGGAGGGGGTGCCGGGGAGAGCGATTTCAAACCAGAATTCGTTGTACAAGAGGCCCCTTTCGGAGAGATACGCGGGATTCATTTCGGGTGGAACAGTCAAATTTTACCATGTGAGTATGCCATAAATTTCACGAGCAGGGAGATGTGTGCCAATCCCAACAAACCCACCCCCGTCCTTTCCCCGGCCGGGGATTGGTTTCCCCTTCTTCCTCGTTCCCAGCCCTTTCCTCTGGAGTTTCTGGCTCCGGTGTTCTGCCGGGGTGCTTTTCACTAAGCTGAGGCAGGGGCAGAAGCGGGGAGGGAAAAGAGTAGGGGAGGGGGAAGGGACTGGGAATGATCAATTTCTTGATTTTGATGTGGATTTCGCTTGTGAAAAAAGTATCTCCTTCATCTCTGGATGCTTTTCGTCTAAAACAGAACAAAAACCCCGAAACAACCGGAGGAAAGCCCCCACAGATCAACACCATCTTCATTCCTAACATAATACATCCCCCTCCATGTTTCCATTGAAACAAACTGGCCTCCACCCCACACCCCCAGCTCTGGCAGCCCCCAACCAAAATCAGGTCCCTCACCACGCCTCAGGGCAACCGGAACTGAAAAGGCTGCAGATGATCCGTGCAGGACAGCTCCGCCCCCACACCTGACCTCAGAAAACCATCCAGCACCTGAAAGTAGCACCGATATGCAGGCAGGCTTGGGTAACTGCCATGACCACCCCCATCGATCACCAGATGCATGGCGTAACCCAACTCCACTTTCACGTGCCATGCTCCATCCAGGGGCGTGGCCGGATCCAGGGTCCCAGACACCAGCAAAATCGGCACCTCCGTTCTGAGGGGCAGGGCAAACCCTGCAGGCACCGCCGGGAAATCCAGCTGTTCTCCCAGAAAGGGGGTGGTGTCACAAGCTTCCAGGGGTTGTCCCATTGTTAAAGGTGTTTTGGATAAACTGAAAAATTTCATGTCCAGAACGCCTGATTTTCTTTCATCTCCTTTTTGGTCCAAATTCCTTTTTTCATAGAAAACTCAACTGGGACACTGAAATTCCGTTTCTGCCACTGACACAAACGTATGGGATTCTGGCATTTTGATTCTGGCTCTCCCGCTCTTTTGGTGAAAGCAAATATTGCTACAGTAATATGGAAATTATGGGCACCAGACGCAAACACCAGAAATACAGTCCATGGGTTGAAGCCATGATTATACTGGCCAACGACCCCTTGGCTCATGTCGTCTGTCCCACATGCCATCAACATCACCTGATCATGTTTAACTGAGATTTTGCACCTATGCAGGGCTGTTTTGCCCATTCAGCAAAAACTCATCTGAGACAACAAAAATGGGCAGAGTGTCTACGTCTGCCCATCAATTATTATGCACCCTACT
>NZ_BMOD01000058.1 GCF_014646895.1 Deinococcus roseus | reverse complement strand
GAGCCGAGAGCCGAGAGCCGAGAGCCGAGAGCCGAGAGCCGAGAGCCGAGAGCAACGTAGATTCTAAAATTGCTGGTGTCAAGAAAATCATGCAGAGCCTTGGCTTGTTGCTCCAACACCAGAAATCTAAAATGCCTCCTAAAAAGCATGTTTCGTTCTGGCCTGATGCAAATGCTACAGCTCTCCAATCCTGTCCTCAGCCCTCGGCCCTCGGCTCTCGGCCTTTACTGCCAGCGTTCCCGGTCCTCCAGCTTTTCCCCCAGCACCAGCGGCCGAATCTCACCCAGCAGGTACAGGCTGCCTGCCACCAGGGAAAGTCCTGAAGGCAAGAGGCTCAAAGCCTCCTCTGGCGTGGGAGCCACCTGAACCCGAGCACTGAAGTACGTTTTCAGGGTTTCAGGATCAGCGGCCCTGGGGCTGAGCACCGCACGGGTAAGAATCACTTCTGAGGCGATGGAATCCAGTTCAGCAGCAACAGCAGCAATGTCCTTGTCTGCAGCAGACCCAAAAACCACTGGCACTTTTTCAACGCCCAGTGCCCTCAAAGCCTGCACCAGTGCCCTTGCGCCTTCTGGATTGTGAGCCCCGTCCAGCAGGAGTTCTTTGCCCTGCCAGTGCAGAAGTTCCATGCGTCCTGGCCACTGGACCTGCAGTTTTTCTGGCACTTTGTGTCCCAGAGCAAGGGCTGCACTGGCAGCCAGTGCGGTGTTTCTGATCTGGTAGCTGCCAATCAGGTTGGAGGAGGTCTGTGCTTTGCCCCACGGGGTCTTCACCTCTGTATGGATGCCATCCCAGGCATTTTCCTGACCCTGAAACTCCAGGTCTTCCCCCAGAACATGCAGGTGTGCTCCCTGAAGCACAGCCTGGGACTGCAGGGTTTGCAAGCCCTCCCCAACAGCACCGGTCAGGGTGGGAAGCTGGGGCCGCATGATGCCTGCTTTCTCGAAGGCAATCTGGGAGAGGGTGTCTCCCAGAAACTGGGTGTGGTCCAGTCCAATGCTGCTGATGATGCTCAGCACAGGGTCCAGGGCGTTGGTGGAATCAAAACGGCCTCCCATGCCCACTTCCATCAGGGCCACTTCCACGCCATGCTTCTTGAACAGCACACAGGCCAGTGCAGTGATGATCTCGAAGAAACTGGCTCCGGTTTCTTCGGCCAGGGGTTTCAGGTTTTTGAGGGCTTCAATGACTTCTGTTTCAGGAAGTTCATGTCCTGCAACTTTGAAACGCTCGGTGAAACGGGTGAGGTGCGGGCTGGTGAACAGACCCGTTTTGACCCCATTGAAACGCAAAATGGCCTCTAAAGTGGCACTGGTGGAGCCTTTGCCGTTGGTGCCGCCGATCAGGAGGGTTCTGAAGGCATGTTCGGGATGTTCCAGACGCTGCAGCAGGTGCTGGATGCGTTCCAGACCGGGTTTGATGCTGCTCTGTCTTGAGAAAAGCCAGTCGAGAAGATTCACGTTTTCAGTTTAAAACTTTCATGCAGACCCGCATGAGACCACTTCGTAACCTGCCAGAACAAACCTGAAGTTCAAAAAAGCATTTCCCAGTGCAGATTTTCTGAAACTTTTGGTGTACTGCAAACATTTTTTAACGGTAAAGCTATTGACAACGTTTTCAATTTGGATTACATTGACTCTACATCCCAATCAACTCCACGTCTGCTGCTGCACGACACCCTGTGCCGTGCCAGGAGAGGAACCCCATGAGCAGAAATGTCACCATCAAAGACATCGCCAAAGTGGCCGGTGTGTCCATCAGCACGGTTTCTCGCATTCTGAACAATGCGCCGCTGGTGACCCCCGAAAAACGCCAGAAAGTGCTGGAAGTCATTGGTCAGCTGGGGTACGAACCCAACGCCAGTGCCCAGGGTCTGGTTCGCGGCAAGTCCATGACGGTGGGGGTTCTGACCCAGGACATCGCCTCCCCTTTTTACAACGAGGTGGCACGCGGGATTGATGTGGGATTCTCTGGAACAGGCTACCAACCGATCTTTGTGAACGGCCACTGGGAAGTGCAGGACGAAGCCAGTGCCGTTGCCGCCCTCATTCGCCGTCAGGTGGACGGACTGATCATTCTGGGAGGAAGATTACCGGAACAACAACTGCATGCCTTAAGTGAACGCTTTCCCCTCATTCTCATCGGACGCTACGTGCCAGGCCTGGACCACTGCTGCCTGCGCGTGGACGACATCCAGGGTGCCTACCTCGCCACCCGGCACCTGATTGAACTGGGACACCGCAGAATTGCCCACATTGCTGGAATTTCTTCCCACCGGGATGCTGTAGACCGTTTTGAAGGCTACCGCATGGCCCTGGCAGACGCTGGAATCGCCTATGATCCTGAACTGATCTATGAGGGCGAATTCGATGAACCCTCCGGGATTCTGGCCATTGAAGCCTGGGTGACCAAAGGGGTGCATTTCAGTGCCATCTTCGCAGGCAACGACCAGATGGCATACGGGGCCAGACTCGCCCTGTACCGCAGAGGCATTCGCGTTCCCGAAGATGTTTCACTGGTGGGCTATGATGACCTGCCTGCCTCCAGTTTCTCCCTGCCTCCGCTGACCTCCATGCATCAGCCGCTTTTTGAGATGGGAGAGCTTGCTGCACAAACTTTATTGACACGTCTTCAGGATGAAGAATGCGAAATCCCCCAGATTGCTGTGACCCTCAGTGTCCGTGAATCCACACGGTACCACCGCAGATGAACCCACGCAAATGAACCCAGGGTTAACCCCCTAAAACATCCATCCACCACCACTGAAAACGTTCTCAGTCCAGCGCAAAGAGGCACTGGACAGGAGGTTCTATGTTGAAACAAGGCCGTTCCACCCTGCTGCTTGGTCTCACCCTGATTCTCGCCAGTTGCGGAAGCTTCAACGCACCCCAGAGCAGCTCCACCGCCGAAATCACTGCCCAGGACTGGGGCACCACCCCTCCTCCCGGATCCAAAGGCGGACCCACCAACACCTCCGGGGCCATCCTCTCCCCCGCCTGGACCGCCAACGCTGCAGCCAAAGGCAAAGCGCCCACCAACGAATTCTGGTCCTCCATCCTGTTCAAACGCAACGCGGGCAACAACTACTCCGAGAACATGTTCGCCCACCCGCTCGCCATGCACGCTCGATCAGGCGGTCTGGAAATCAGCTACCCCATGAACTCCCAGATCGTCGGGGCCACCGGACTTGAAAAATACGAGTACCCTTACTCCCCTGACCTGACTCTGGGTGTGGCCGGACTGAACTCTCCCGACGCCAAAACCGACGACTTCGGAGACTGGACCACCACCACCTACTGGAGCGACGGCACCAACTCCCTCAAAGCCACCTTCGGCCACGGGATGCCCTTCGTGTACGCCACCAAGACTGGTGGAGCTGCACAGGTCACCTTCATTGCCACCCCCACCGTGTGGAGCAACCAGGGCAACGTGCTGGGCGTGACCGTCAACGGCAAGCACTACGGCATCTTCGCTCCCACCGGAGCCACCTGGACGGTCAACAACACCATCGCCACCTCCACCCTGGGCGGCAAGGACTACTACTCCATTGCCGTTCTGCCCGACAACACCGTTGCCACCCTGAATGACTACAAAACTTACGCCTACAACTTCGTGACTGGCAGCACCGCCAGCTGGAGCTACAACGCCAGCACCGCCACCCTGACCAGCACCTTCACGCTGAACACCGTGGCCAAGGAAGGCACCGCCACCGGAACCGTGCAGGCCCTGTACCGCCACCAGTGGCTGAACTCCTCCGCTGTGAACACCACCTACACCTACGTCTCTCCCAGAGGCCAGATGAAAGTGGTCAAGGGCAGCAGCAGCTTCACCACCAGCCAGAAATTCCAGGGCGTGCTGCCTTACTTCCCCGACAACGGCAGCTCCAACACCCTCAGCCTGAGTCAGCTTGCCACCTACGTGAACGAGGCCAACACCTCCGCCACCCTCAACCCCACTGGAGATTCCTACTGGGTCGGCAAAGGTCTGGGCAAACTCGCAGAACTGGTGCCCCTCGCAGAACAGGTCGGAAACACCACCGCACAGACCGCCTTCCTGAACGCCATCCAGAACGTGCTGCAGGACTGGCTGGACGGTCAATCTCCCAACTACTTCTACTACAACAACACCTGGGGCACATTGATTGGTTACCCACAGGGCTACGGCTCCGAAGAAGAACTCAACGACCACCACTTCCACTGGGGTTACTTCATCAAGGCCGCTGCACTGCTCGCCAAGTACCGTCCCAACTGGGTCACCACTGCTACTCCTGGCGGCAAGACCTGGGGAGGCAGCATCAACGACCTGATCATGGACGCTGCCAACTGGACCACCACCACCACCCAGTTCCCCAGAATCCGCAACTTTGACGCTTATGCAGGCCACTCCTGGGCTGCAGGTCACTCTGCCTTTGCTGCAGGCAACAACCAGGAGTCTTCCAGCGAAGACATGAACTTCTCCACGGCCCTGATCAACTGGGGTGCTGTGAGCGGGAACACGGCCATCCGTGACCTGGGGATCTTCCTGTACGCCAACGAAACCACCGCCATCGAGCAGTACTGGTTCAACCAATCTGGCGCAGTGTTCCCTGCAGGTTTCAACAAACCCGCTGTGGGCATGGTGTGGGGCGACGGCGGAGCTTACTCCACCTGGTTCTCTGCAGAAAAAGAAGCCATCCAGGGCATCAACCTGCTGCCCATCACCGCAGGCAGCGCCTACCTGGGCCGCAACCCCACCTACCTGAAGACCAACTACGACTTCCTGGGCCGTGAACCCAACAGCTGGAAAGACATCTTCTGGTCTTCTTACGCCTACTACGACGCTGCTGGAGCCCTCACCAAGTTCGGCAGTGGAGCCTACACCCCCGAGGACGGCGAAACCAAAGCCCACACCTACCAGTACCTGCACAGCCTGAACGCCATGGGCCAGGTGGACACCAGCGTCACTGCCAACATCCCCACCTACGGCGTGTTCAAGAAGGGCAGCACCAAGACCTACGCCGCCTACAACCCTGGCACCGCCAGCACCACCGTCACCTTCTCCGATGGTTTCAGCATGGTGGTCGGACCCAAGCAGGTGCTCTCCAGCAAAGGCAGCAACCCCTGCGGCACCGACACCCAGGCTCCCAGCGTGCCTGCCGGACTGACCTCCCCCAGCAAGACCAGCACCAGTGTCAACCTCTCCTGGACTGCATCCACCGACAACTGTGGTGTGAGTGCCT
>NZ_BMOD01000057.1 GCF_014646895.1 Deinococcus roseus | reverse complement strand
GCGAGACGCCAGTGTGAACCTTTACCGCTGGGTGCTATGGCGTCTGATCGAGGCCAGCCAGCATGGACGGGATTACTGGCAGGTGGTTCAGACTTCTCTGTTGAGCATTTTGGGTGACCAGAACGATAAAATTTCCACAAACTATGGAGCTGTGTTTGTAGCCAAGTTGAAACGCTTGGGCGTCTGGGAAGAACTCAGGTTCGCCTGGAGTAAGTAGCTTTTTAAGTGCCAAGCATAATTATCTTGCGTTAGGTAGTTAGTCTAGGGCAAAGTATAAAAATTTAGGGAGTAATGCTAGAATAGCTAAGTCTCTAGGAGGACTCTGTGAAGAAATACATCTTGCTGTTTTCTGCTATGTTTGTTTGCATTTCAATGGCGCAAACTTCTACACCCGCGAACATTGAAGATTCTATCTTAGATATAGCCACTCATCCTGAAAATCATAATATGGTGAGGACATCTAATCTAATACCCCTTACTGAAAAAACTAATATTTTTACGATTGAATTGAATGATAAAGACTTTAAGACGGTACAATTAAATGTCTTAGAAAAAGACAAAAATGGCTGGGAAATAAGATTGATTGGTAAAAAATTAAACACTCTGAATTTTGCTCATAAGCCGAGATTAGTTTTTACTGTAAATAATGACACTTTAGGAGATATTTTAGAGGGTTATGTTTTTGAAGATGGACCCTTGAAGAATTTTTATTTAACAAGAAAATTATTTCCTGGTTTAAATACTGAAGGCGTCCCATATATTTTAACTCCAAAATATATCGAAGCAACATTTTCCAAAGAAGACCCTGATGATGAATATTACAATGAGAATTTCCAATATTCATTATTTGCACCATATTATTACATAAATAATAAAGATGAATTTTGTGGTAAAGATTTTGTGTCATGTAAAGACTAAATGTTCTATCTCTAAGCTGTAGGTTTTTACTCTCTTTTTAGATATTCCAGGGGAACCAGAAATCTTTTGATGGCTTCCCCTGCTTTTTTGCGGTCCAGGTGGAGGACGCTGGTGAGGTACTCCAGGGCGTAGCCTTTCACCGCCCGGTCGTAGGCTTTCTGGGTGGGCAGGGGGATGAGAATCCAGCGTTTGAGGCCGATCAGCTCCCGGGTGATCAGGTTGATGGTCTTGAAGTATTCCCCCTGGCTCTTGCGGACCTTCAGGGGCTTGCCGTCTCCCTGCTTGAAGTAGTGGGCCCGGTGGCTGAGGTCATGCACCAGGTACTGCTTGCTTCTGAGGAACGTCTTGCTGGCCAGCAGGCAGGCCCGGCCCCGCTCGGGCAGGTATTTCACCACCAGTGGGGTCAGCTCCACAGGATCCCGCTCCAGGTCCTGCAGGGTGAACTTGAAGGCCCTGGGGTAACTTTCCTTCTGGGCCAGCACCACCCAGCCCTCCGGTACCTTCACCACCACAGTCCCACGGGGTTCCCGGCCAGGATCCTCCTGTAAGAGGACCCCATAGCGGTACTGGTTGGCCTGCTTGCAGACGTTGATGAGGGACCGGTAATCGTCAGAGTCCCAGCGGTAACGGGTTTTGATGGCCACAGTTCCTCCTGAAAAAATGGGGTCTGGAAAACAAAAAATCCTTCTGGTTTGTCTTTCTCAAAATGGGGATCCTGTGGAGTCGCAAAACTTGCGAATCTCCACAGGAGGTGAATCATGGTTTGGAACCCGTCTCTGGTCGTCTCCACGGAAAGGTTGAGTGCCTCTCCTCCACAGACCACATGCGTCCACGCTCACCCAGAAACCTGGCGCCCTTGGCTGTCAGACCGAAGTCCTACCCCACTACTACGGCGCCTCTGTTGCACGCTTTTAGCCCAGCCTTCTCCCAGACACCCGTGACGGTGAATGGTTCTTTCAGCTGCTCCTTCTGGGTTTCGCACACCACAGGAGGAAGGTTCTGCTGTCACCAGCAGCCCAGGCACACCAGCAAAGCTGATGCAGGTGCAATCCCTACGTCTCATGCACAACCATCGATCAGGGAGGGTCCGGTCATTTCTGGTCCGGCTTTTTCGGAAAGTCCCGCACACTTCACTGTCCTTTTCAGGACCGCCTTTACCCGATGTGAGTCGGGGTAAACCCTGAACACAGGTGAGAGCCACAAATCCCTGTGTCCGGCGGTGAAACCCAGTGTTGGATTTCGTTGTTCCATGCACCTTCAGCCTCTCTTTGCCCGTTTCACAGGGCTCGCCCTTTGATCTCTTCGCCACCACTTCGGACTGTGCTTCATGCTGTGCGGCACGGTCAGCCCTGGTCTTGAAGTCACCCAGCGGGGAACTGGGGGGAGGAATGGATACCTCCTGTAAATGCACTACGCAGGCATACGGCTCTTTGCTCCTGGCAGAAAACCAAACCTCGAAAGGAATGTGGATAGACGGAGTTCTCAGGCTCCACCTCCACCCAAACCGTGCGGGCATCTGTTAAATGCACACGGCTTTCACGCTTCTGGACGGATTCTCAGGCCCGTTCGTTCGCGCATGATTCAGGGTTCCAAACCTTCACCACTTCCAGGGTAATTTTTGCAGGTTAGAATTGCAAGGCCGCAAAAATATGTGACTCTCTTTTTTAAGGTGTGCTCTTCGGGCCTTGGAGTTGCAGCTGGAGGGGGGTTTTCTGGGAGGCTTACCAGGGCTAGAATGACTCATGCAATTGACGTTTACCACCAGTGACCTGGTGAATATGACGGGGAAAAGCCGGGAGCAGGTGCGTCTGGTGCTGGATGAGTGGGAGCGCCAGAGCGGAAGCGTCTTGCCGAGGGGTGCCGCAAAGGAACGGCAGCTGTCGGTGGAGGTGGCCAGCCTGGTGCTAGGTGTTTTCAAACTCATGTATCCGAAATCGGGGAAGAAATCGACCATGGCGGAGGCCGTGAAGGGGATGCTGAAGGAGGCCCAGGTCAGAGAGGGCAGGCCGGATCCTTTGAGGGATGCGGTGAGGGCGGAGCTGGAGCCACTGCGCCGTCTGGTGGTGGAGGAGATCACCAGCCAGGTGCTGCCCCTGGCCAAGGATGTGCAGAACCTTTCCAGGGACCTGGTGCAGGCCACCCAGCAGCAGGTCAGGCAGCTGGTGGGTCAGCCGGACGAGGACACCCCCACCCTGGTGGAGGACATCCGTTCACTGGTGGAAGCCAGTGAGGAAGGCATCGAGGCCCTGGCAGAGACCAGCCAGGATCAGCTGGAGGAAGTGGCCAGAAGTGGGATCAATCAGGTTCACAGAATGGCCAGCAGTGGCGAGCAGAACCTTAAGCAGGTTCAGGAGACCGCCACAAGGCAGCTGAAGGCCACTGCAGACCAGGTCCGCAAGGAAATCACGCAAGAACTGGACCTGAGGCTTACAGAGGCTCTAGAGAAGCAGAGCACCATGGTGAGCATCCAAGGGATGCTGATTGCAATGGGTCTAAGTCTCTTACTGGGACTCGGAATTGGGATTTTTTTGGGCAGAACTTTTTGATAATTGATATATAAGATTTTAATTTTGTTTGAGTTCGGGATTGATAATAAACAAGAATTAAAATAGAATGAGTCATGTCTAAGTCTAAAGTAGTTTTTCTGGTGTTGGCATTAGGGGTCGGTAAATCTTTTGCTCTGCAAAGCCTGTCTTCTGTTGCTGAAAATCTCAGCAATTTCCAAAACGTTTGTGAAGTTACGGTTAGTGCGCTTCTAGATGCAGTTGAGCAGGCTAAATATTCAGAATACCTTACTAGTTCCTATAAAAATAAACTTACTTCAATAGGTGCCTTAAAAGATGATAAAGAATGCGAAGACAGTGATTTGAGGCTTGATGTGTTGGTATTAATTAATAAAACCCCAATTCAATTTAACAATGGGGTGAATTGGATTTACACTTATGATGCCAGTATAGATGTTTACGCTAAAAAATATCAAAATTTGAGAAATGTAACTATTTACAAAGGATGGACTGTAGGTGCTAATGCTACCATTAAAGAATCACAATCTTCTTTTGAGGATGGTCTGGATGTTTATTTTGAAAAGTTCTTAAGTGAGTGGAATAAAGGGCATTGATTAATTTTAAATCTTGAAAGATGCACTTTGTCTACGGTATTAAGGATTACCGTAGACAAAACTCTCACTGAAATCAGCTCTGATTGCCCAAAGACCCTTTGAGGAATTTTTGCTGTTTACCACAGGTTTTTGTGTTTTGAGACCCCCCCTCTTGGGACTTCAATCCCAGGAGGGGGTTGATTTTGGTGCAGCTTGGTATAGTGTGGGAAGTGTAAAAAAATTGCCGCAACTGCTTCCAACAGTTACGGCGGGCCTCGGGTGGGCTAGAACTCCACCACTGCCCTTGATTTTACAGAAAGGCCTCAAAACATGCTAGATCCATTGGCACAATCTGGTGCCTCCACTTCCCCTATATCGAACAATCGTTTTTTTCAAACGCTGAGTCCAGCGGCCCAGAAGCACCTGCAGGAGATGCAGGAGAAGACTGTGGGTGGCCCAGTGGTGGACGCTGCACCTCTTGCAGAGTCACCCGTGAAGCCTTCTGCAGCATCCAGGCTCGCTCATGGTGCAGTGTCCACCACTGGGGAGATCTTTTCTCCAAGCTTGCATCCTGTGCGGGTGCAGGATATCCAACACATCCAGGGAAGATTACAGGACCTGGATCCTGTCTTGCAGGACACCTACCAGGTGCTGCGTCGTCTTGCTGCTGCCCATGCCCAGAAGCACCGCAGAAAATTCATTGGGACGTACTGCTTTTTCACTTCAAACGAGCTGCTGATGGATGCCCTGGGCCTCAAGAAGACCACCTTCTACCAGGTCCTTGCGGCTCTGCAGGCAACAGGCCTTGTCTACCGCAAAGGTTGGACCAGTCCCATCAAGAACCCCACCACAGGGAAGGCTGTGTGTGGAGGAACCCTCTGGGCCATTGTGGTGGACCCCAACAGCACCCGCAAAGCCCGGTTCACCTGGTGGGACTGGCATGGCGGAATGTACCGCGACATGGCCAGAGTGCTCACCGAAAAAACCAGCGTCCACAACTTCAGGTGCAAGCACGAACAGACACTACAATCCCTGGAAAAGGAAATGAGATATCAAATTCTAGAAGGGTATACGTTATCCGGGGTGTTAGAAATCAATCCCGTTACCCCTGTGGGTAGTGTCTGTTCGCAGGATCCCAAAGAGCTGATTTTTGCTCTGGAATCCGGGAAATTCCTGCTTCCGCAGACCCGGGGGGAATGGGTGGAAAAAATGGCCGATCAGCTGGCCACCCTGATGCGAGACGCCAGTGTGAACCTTTACCGCTGGGTGCTATGGCGTCTGATCGAGGCCAGCCAGCATGGACGGGATTACTGGCAG
>NZ_BMOD01000056.1 GCF_014646895.1 Deinococcus roseus | reverse complement strand
TTTTCTTCTCTCACAAGTTGAAATTTTACCGCTGTCCTGCTTTTTTGCCTCCCCTCTGCGAGATCATCTCAACAAACCACCGCTTTTCACGTTCAGACGCCCGGAAGGCAGCAGGTCTGATCAACCGTTCTGGGGGCTTACAGAAGAACACCAGGAGTTCATGGGCAAAATGCAGGCGGTGGCATGGATGCCCATGCGAACTGAAGTCCCGGAGTGGAAAGACACCAGCAGAAGGGGCAGACGCAATGAGCGGGTTCAGTTCTTCATACCTGGTGCCAGGCAATTGCATCAATTGATTGAGGCTGTGGGTTCGGTCAAATTCTTTCTGGCCCAATTGGATGTGCTGATGACACTGGGCGTGCTGGAACAGGTCGGTGTTTCCCTGAAACATAGGGGTTCAGCTCTGGTGCCAGACCGCCAGCTGAGCGAGGGCGAGCAGCAGTTCATCACCATGATGGGGGCCATTCTTTCCACGGAAGGGAGTGAAGCCCTGTATTTGCTGGATGAACCAGATTCCCATTTGAATCCGCGCTGGACCCATGAGTATGTGGACCACCTGACCAGTGCCTTCCTGGCGACCAGATTGTCTGAAGACAGCAGCAATGGTGTGACCGATGCGGGTTCTGATGTGGCTTATGGCACCAGTCAGGTGTTGCTGGCAACGCACAATCCTCTGACCATTGGTCCCCTCACCAGAGATCAGGTTCGCATCCTTTCCAGAACGGTCAAGGGGGTGACGGCACAGACTCCCAAATATGACCCTCGTGGGGTTGGCGTGGATGGTTTGCTGAAAATGGATGTGTTTGGGCTCAGGAGCACCCTGGACAGCGAGATGACAGCATGGCTGGATGAATACTACCTGCTGGCAGGACGTCCGAATTTAAATGATGCACAGACCCAGCGCAAGGAAGACCTGGAAAAGCGCATCAGGGAATATGGCATTCCGTTCAGTCATCCCAATCCATACTTCAATGAATTTGCCATTCAGATGAGAAAGAGCTTGCCTCAAACGAAACTGCCCTCTGAGCTGGATCAGGAAACCCTGGAAAGACAAGCCAGGCTTTCTGAGAGGATTTTTAAAAATCTGGTGGAGAAGTCAAAATGAGACACATCCCTTACAGCGGGAGATTACCGGACCCCACATGGGTGGAAGCTGCAAAACAGAAAGCCCAGAAAATTGAGACTTATGCGACCATGGAGGAAAAAAAGAAATTTTTGCAAAAGGATTCTACGGCCAAAGCCTGGGGGGCATTCAAGGATTGGCTGCTCAGTTTTTCTCATGACAAATGCTGGTTCTCTGACACAACTGCGGCTTATTTTCCATTTGAAATAGAGCATTTCAGGCCAAAATCCAAAGTAAAAGAAGACAATGGAACAGAGTCTGAAGGGTATTGGTGGCTTGCTTTTGAATGGAAAAATTTCAGGATCTGTGGAAAATTGGGAAATTCAAAAAAAGGTTCTCTGTTTCCGCTCTCTGCAGGGTGCAGCAGGGCCACCTGTGCAGCCGAATTGCCCAGAGAGCAACCCATACTGATCGATCCCACCAGAATCATGGATGTGCGTCTGGTCGGATTCAATCTGGAGGGGGAAATGATCCCTTCCAGTGAGGCAACCACGCCTCACCACAGGATGCGAATAGAAAAAACCAGGGACATCATGAATCTGGATTTGCCAAAACTGGTGGCCCTCAGAAGAGAGGTTCTCCAGGAATGTGTATACAATGTTGAACATTACCTGGAAGCCCTGGGTCATTTGGAAGCCACCAATGACCCAGCCTGGGAAACAGCCGCTGAACACCATGGGTCCCTTTTGAGGAAAATGCTTGACCCACGCACCCAACTGTCATCTGTTGCAAGATATTACATCACCATGAGGAACGATATACGCCTCAGCTGTTTTCTGGGTTGATCAGCAGACTGTTGACCACCAGATCCAGGTTGCCCCAGTCAATGCGGTCTTTCAGGGGAACGGTTGTCTGAAGTAGATTCCCATTCCGTACTGAAATGGAATCCATCGGTGTTTTGCTGTGCACTTCAGCATGAACAGGGCAACACCCCACTGAATTCTCCTCGCGTCATGCGAAAATCAGATCATGAAGGAGATGACCCCGAGCCGCACCCCCGCTTCTCCCACCGCCCTGGCCCGCCTGCTGGATGCCCTGAACACCCAGACCAGCAAATTGCCAAAAGGAAACCCCTACCACATAGATCAAAACGTGCAGGTGCCCATGCGAGACGGTGTGAACCTGCTGGCAGACCTTTATGTCCCTGCAGGAAAAATCCATGGAACGGTGCTGATCCGCAGTCCCTATGGTCGGGGTGTGCTGATGGCTGCGGTTTATGCCGCCACTTACGCTGCCCGGGGGTACCGGGTGGTGTTGCAAAGCTGCCGGGGTACCTTTGGGTCGGGACCTGGTCCTTTTGAACCCATGCAGCACGAAATTCTGGATGGGCAGGACACGGTGGCCTGGATGCGGGACCAGCCCTGGTTTGAGGGCACTTTCGCCACTTTTGGGGTTTCATATTTGGGGTTCACCCAGTGGGCACTGCTGATGGACCCCCCGAAAGAACTGCGCACGGCCATCGTGATGATGGGCCCACACGACATCCACCAGTTTGCCCACGGGGCCGGGGCATTCCGGCTGGATTTGCTGCTCACCTGGTTTGACCTGATCTCCCAGCAGGAGAAAATGGGGTTGCTGGACACGGTGCTGGACAATTTCAAGCGGCCTGCAAGACTCAAACCCGCTTTTGCCCGGGTCCCCCTGCTCAGTGCAGGCGAACACCATCTGGGCGGCGGAGCACTGGCAGCCACCTACCGCAATTTCCTGACCCGCGCGGATCCAAAAGACCCTTTCTGGAACCCCAGACGCCTGGGCGTGGCCCTGGAGAAAGTGCAGGTTCCGGTGTTGCTGCTGGGTGGCTGGCAGGACATCTTTCTGCAGCAAACCTTGCAGCAGTACCACAGGCTGCATCAAAGGGGGGTGGATGTGGCGCTCACCGTCGGACCCTGGACCCATGGAGGCGGTGGAGAGGTGCTGGCCCGGGAAAGCCTGGACTGGCTTGCCGAGCACCTGACCGGAGCATCCCGCAAACGGCCTGCACCCGTGCGGGTGTTTGTCACCGGAGAAGGTGCATGGCATGACCTTGCAGACTGGCCACCTGCTGCTCACATGCACACCCTGTTTCTGCAGCCCGGTGGAGGGCTGGCAGAGCAACAGCCAGAAGGTGCTGCAGCCTCCACCTTCACTTACGATCCGCTGGATCCCACACCGACCCATGGCGGACAGCTGCTGGAACATGGAGGGGTCAAGGATTGCCGGGTGCTTTCTGCCCGCAAAGACGTGCTGACCTTTACAGACCCTGTGCTCAAGGAAGCCCTGGAGGTCATGGGGGTGCCCGAAGTGGAACTCTTCCACCGCAGCGACAACCCCCATGCAGACGTGTTTGTGCGGCTCTGCGAGCTGGATGCACAGGGTCGCTCACGCAACATCAGCGATGGTTTTTGCCGCCTCAGTGCAGCAGATCGTCCATTCATGGTGCGGCTGTCCCTGGATGCTGTGGCCCACCGTTTCTCTGCAGGTTCTCGCATCCAGCTGCTGGTTTCCGGGGGCTCCCATCCGCAATATGCCCGCAACCTGGGCACCGGAGAGGACCCCGCCAGGGGCCAGCGCATGCGGGCCTCGCACCGCACGGTTCACCATGCTGCTGAAGTGGCCTCCAGAATCCATCTGCCTGTGAGGTGACCTCAGGGCAGGGGTTCAGGGTGCTGTAGATCAACACCAGAAGTGTTACTATTGGCTTTAGTAACACTAAGACATAATATGAGTCATGAAAGTCCTCAAGATAGAGTTGCTGGACAATGAGCAGGTGCTGCTCAGCACCCAGCTTCACACCACCCTCACCCTGGAACAACTGTTGCGTTTGCTGCCCACCCTGGTCAATGCAGCACCGGAAAAACCCCTGATTCCCAGTGCTGGAAAATACCAGCGCCTTTCTGAACACCTGACCCAGAGCAACCAGACCGAAGAAATGCTCACCTTTCAACAAATTGAAACCTTGCTGGGCTTCAACCTCCCCCAATCTGCCTACAAACACCGGGCCTGGTGGAGCAACACCTTGCAGGGGCACACCCAGGCGGCTGCATGGCTGCAAGTGGGCTGGAAAGTCATGAAAGTGGATGAAGGTAAAGTGCACTTCATCCGGGAACAGGAGGCCAGATGAACACCTACCAGAACATCACCCGCCGGGCCCTGCAATTGCTGGATCAGGGTTTCAATCCCCTGGAAGCCTGGAAACAGGCTGCAGACGCAGAGGACTGCAGTGAAAGCTCATGCCTCAAGGGCTGCCCCCGCTCGGCTTTTGTCGGCCTGGCAGAACATGGCCACCTGAAAGGCTGCCAGCAAGCGCAGGAAAAAAAGCCCCTCAGCCTGAACGCGCAATACTGCCTTACCGGACACCGGTTGCTGCAAGAAAACCCAGAGCTTGCCCATGCCCCTTCCCGCCTGTGGGAAAACATCAGAAGTGCCGAACAGGTGGACCGCAAAACAAGCAATGGGGTGGTTGATGTGTTGCTGGCACTCTGGGACACCCGGGCTTTCGCTGCAGATGACCCCAGAGAACACCGCTACCAGCAGGTCTTGCAGCGCATCCGCAAGCACCAGGGTGAGGTTTTCCAGCAAATCCAGGGACAGGAATTCACCTATGCCCTCTCTGGCAGCACCCTCAAACCTTCCACCACCCAGCAGAACCTTGCCCCGGGACATTTGCGCACAGCGCTGGAACGCATGCCTGTCAAAGGACCAGGGGACTTGCAGGATTTGCGAGGCCCTTCTTATCTGTATGCCATTCTGATGGATTAGCGGGTGCGAGAAGGCCTCTACTGATCATCAAGGTGTCTGTCCTGGTCATCCACAACGAACAAGCCCCTGATTTGCAGACCAGGGACCCTTCTTCTAACGCATTTGGTGTCAGAGGGCAGCAAACGCATCTGCTGCCCTTCCTTCGCCTCAGACCAGCGCAACAGGGGTTTTCTCGGTGGTGATGCCGTCCCCGAGGGTGAACAGGTGCTGGCTCTCAGACGTCAGTTTCAGGTCTGCCTGGGTCAGGGGCCAGTGGTAACTCAGTTTCCCCGTGAACGGAAAGTCCCCGAACACCACATCTGCCACCCCCTGTCCTTCCGTTCCAGGCAACCAGCAAGCCACAAACGCATCCCACTCGGGCAGCTGTTCCGTCACCACGTAAGGACGCCCCGACAGCAGCAGCACAGCAATCTTGTTGCACACTTTCCGGGCGTTCGCAATCACTTCCAGGTGGGCCTGGGTCAGTTTCAGTTCGAAACGGTCCCCCATCCCCTCTGCTGCAGGTTCCTCTGCAATCACCACAATCCCCACTTCAAACCGTTCAGAGACATCTGCATCTTCGCTGTACCAGACGAGGTCGGGATCCTCCACTGTGGCCTGAAAAGCCTGCAGCAGGTTGGTGCCCTGTGTGATGTTGCCATGACCACCCATCCAGGAGATGCTCCACCCCCCACACTGCGCCCCCAGGTCATTCGCCGCACCCCCAGCCACCAGAAGGCACTGGGTCTTGCTCAAAGGGAACACGTTGTCGTTTTTCAGCAGCACCTGCGATTTCCTCACCGCTTCCCGCGCCAGTTCCCGGTGCTCTCTGCACCCCACCACTGACAATTCGGGGAGTTCCTGCTCCTCAAACAGCCCCAGCGCATGTTTCGCATGCAGAATCCTGGACACCGCATCATCAATTCTTTCGATGGAAACATCCCCATTTTCAACTGCCTTGGTAAGGGTCTCCATGAAACGCTCGTACTTGAACGGCACCATCACCATGTCGATCCCCGCATTGATGCTCTGCACCACACAGGTGT
>NZ_BMOD01000055.1 GCF_014646895.1 Deinococcus roseus | reverse complement strand
GTGTAAGATATTTGTAACTGCTCAGCATGGGAACTCTCTTATATGCTGAGCAATTACCATTTTTTATGTGGGAGATACTTAACTTCGGACACCCGTAGTAAGCGCAGACCCGAGACTCCAAGTCTTCAGCAGAAAGTAAGCCCTGAGCAGGCATCACCGCCCGTTTCCCATGCAGCCATTTCGGTTCAATGGGATTCAGCCAGGGGCTTCTCTTCGGCAATAGACAACTCAAGATCCGCACCCCACCTGTTGCTTTGGCCTTTCGGTTGTGCTGCTTGATCCAGGAGGTGACCTGCTTGCTGATGTGCCAACTGGCATTGTCCCAGATGAGCAGCAAAGCCTTTTTGCCCTGCTTGCCCAGTTCCTCAGTGATCCACTGTAGAAAGTCACAGGTCACAGCACTGACCGGTCTGCCTTTCACGAAACGCAACAGCATTTCCCCTGTGTCCTGCCTCAACAGGGCATAACACGCCAGAGCTTTGGGGTCCTCATCTCCACTCTGCCACTGGGGTTTTTCGGTCTGTGGACGGTTCTGATCGGTCCACAGGGCTCTTTTGGGCTGAGCGAAGCGACTCCACCACACCTCATCCTGAAAACCCAGCACCCAGTCAGACTGCTTGAGGGCAAGTTGAATTAGCCGTGCTCGTTGATTTTTTTCACGGTGTAGTTGGGGTCATTCGAGGTGATCCAGGAGGTGGCCTTTTTCCAGGTCACTTCCAGGCGTTTTAGCGCGCGACGCATGCTTTCGTAGCTCATTTTCTCCTGGGTGATGCCTTGCTGGAAGCTGACCTGAGCTAACGTTTCCAGCGTCCAGTGATCGTTTTGTACGCCATAGTCTCGGGGTTTTTGTTGCAGTAGAGCATGTAGGCGTTGTAATGCCGCTTGATCAATATGAGGCAGCATGGTGTGGGGTCGGTGGGATTTTTCATGGAGGCTTGCTAAACCATCTGCTTCAAAAGCTCTAAAAGTGTTGCGTACTGTTTGGGTGGCGATTCTCAGGGATCTGGCAATCTGGGAGACCACCTGACCCTCATGGCTGGCCAGCAGAATCTGGCTGCGCCTCACCGTGAAGGCGTCTTTGGATTTGAGCTGATCCTGGATGTGCTGGACTTCTGTTTCGCTGAGGGGTCGGACTTTGACTTTGCTGCCCATAGCTCACTTTGACAGATGACGGACATCTTCACAATCTCACTTGTGATCCTGCACTATGTGGACTACAACGGCTACCGCTACATTTCCACCCGCTATCAGGTGAGAAACGCCACCAGTGCAGGGGTGGCCAGCAACACTGCCAAAACCAACCTCACTTTGCTGGCCGGAGAAACTGCCAGCACCCTCAGCAATACAGCCATCCGGGACATCAAAAAGGCCGATGGCACCGCAGCTTCCAGCAGCCTGGCCAGTCAGATTCTGCCCACGGGCACCCTTGCTGCTGGACCTTCACTGGCCAGTGGGCAACAGAGCTTTCAGGCTTTTTCCAGCAGTGAGATTGCGCCCCTGGCCGGAACTCCGGGTCTGGTCAATGCCTTCCCCTACGGTTTTGTGGTGGACAAAGTGGGCGGAGGTCGCACCCTTCCTGCCAACCCTGCTGTGAACGATTATCAGGGTACGGTCACCGTCTCAGTGAAAGTGCCTCTGCAAACCCCCCTCTCCAACACCCCCACTTCCTTCACCATGGCCATTCTGGTCACTGAAGACGACACCACCCAGGTGAGTGAATCTCTGGAAGAACAGGCCCTGGGCAACAGTGGTCTGGCCGCCAGAGTCACCGCAGCAGGAGCCAGTCGGGTCAACGTCTTTCCTGGCAGCACCTACAGCGGCACCAAACGCATCCTCTGCAAACTCGCGGTTTCTTCGGCAGTCTCCCCCCTGTATCTGGTGAACAGCATCAACAAAGTCACCACTTTCAGCCCCACCATTTCTGCTCTGGCCGCCAAAACCAGTGCAGTCACTGCCACCCTTGGGTACTGCGACGATGTGATCCCGGCCCTGTCCGGCGGCACCCCCCAGAATCAGCTGGTGATTCATGCCTTCCAGACTGGCAAACGCCTGACCAGCAAAAACGCCACAAATGCAGGGACCTTCAGCCAGAGTGGAAACCAGTGGATCTACACCCCCTCTTCGGGCGCAGAATTCAAACCAGGTGAAGTGGTGGAAGTCACCGTGGTGGGGTCCAGCACCCTGAACAGCAGCACCCGCCGCTTCAAAGTGGCAGGGGCAGCCCAGGGCGCAGCAGGCTACAACACCTCCGTGGCTTACACTGAAGCCAACAGTGCCCAGCAAATCCGCTTCGGAGACGTGGATGGAGACGGAGATGTGGACGCCGTGCTGGGGCACAGCGGCAACTTTGTCAGCGTGCACAAAAACAACGGCAACGGCACTTTCGCTGCCCGCACCGACATTGCAGCCACCAACATTCCGCAGGGCGTGGAACTGGGAGACATCGACAACGATGGAGACCTGGACATCGCCACCGGCAGCAACAACAACTGCGGTCCCTGCACCCTCTCCATTTTCATCAACGATGGCTCTGGAAATTACAGTGCAGGCACCTCCGTCACCACGGCCACCGGAGCCTTTGCCAGCAGCACCATTGGGGTAAACTTCGGTGACTTCAACAACGATGGCAACCTTGACCTTGCTGCTGGATCCAACCAGTACGTCACCGTCTGGCAGGGCAATGGCAACGGCACTTTCAGCAACCGCCAGGACCTGTTCATCAATTCTTCTTCCAATGCCAGCAACATCGGCATCGGAGACCTCAACAATGATGGATACCAGGACCTGGTGGCCACCACGGGCACGTACCACAAACTGGAGGTGTACCTCAACAAAGCAGACGGCACCGTGGGCTTCAACACGGCTGTGGAATACACTGCACCAGACAATGTGCGTGGCGTGGCCATGGGCGACCTGAACAAGGACGGCAACCTGGACGTGGTGGTGGGCAGCATCCAGACCAACAGTTACACCGTGTACCTGGGCACCGGAACCGGTACCCTGAACACAGGAACCACCACCAGCACCCCCAATTATCCACACAACCAGATGACCCTGGCAGACATCAACGGAGACGGCAACCTGGATCTGGTGGCGGCCAACCCCACCATTTCACCCAACGGAGGGTTCACCTTCTACCTGGGGAACGGCAACGGCACCTTTGGGACGGGCACCTTCCATGACCTCGGGGGCAACACCCGTGGCGTGGCCGTGGCAGACCTGAACGGAGATGGCAAGCTGGATGTGGCAGCAACCACTTCTACAGCCATGAACGTTTTCCTGAAGAAATAACCTTTCAGAATCAACATCAGGCCACTCCCCCTTGCACAGCAAGGGGGAGTTTTGTTTCAAAAGGTTTTCTCAGGGCTGAACAGTTCCACAAGGCCCAGGGCTCAGCATGCAGCTTGCTGGTTTCCTGCATAAAAGGGCCTGGACCACACAGGATTGTATGCGCCTACATCCATCACCCATCTGGGATTGAGTTTCATCCTCAGGAAAACCCAGAGAGGATCAGGGGCCCGAACATCCCTGATCCTCTCTGAGCTGTGGGTCAGTGTTTCACTGCAGGTCCAGCACCAGTCCGCCCAGCGCAGGAACCGTCAGGTCGGTGTTCAGGGCGTGGGTTTTGCCTGTCAGCAAATCCTGACCCGTACGGTCCCGGTACTGCTCTGGCACGGCGACATTGACCTGATGGTCACTGGTGTCGTTGTTCAGCAGCACCAGCACGGCCTTGCCGTCCAGTTCGCGCAGCAGCACCACCACATGGTCGTCCAGATGCAGCGGAGCAGAGAGGCTTCCAGCACGCAAAACAGGATTGTTGTTGCGCAGGGCAATCAGCTTCTTGAAGTCCTCACGCAGGGCAAGGTCGGGTTTGCCTCCGGTGTCCTCCCAGGGGTAGGTGCCGCGGTTTCTGGGGTCTTCGCCGCCCGTCACGCCCACTTCGTCTCCGTAATAAACGGCTGGCGCACCAGGAAAAACCATCTGGAACAGCACGGCCAGTTTCAGGCGTTTCTTGGCGGTGTCCACAGCGTCCTGGGCAGTGGTGCCTGAGGTGTAGCCAAACTTGTACAGTGCACGGGCCGCATCGTGGGTGGAGAGCAAATTCATCAGGGCGTAGAACACCTGAGGGGGATACTCCTCGCGCATGAGTTCCAGGTTCTGGTACAGGTCTACAGCCTTACCTCCTGCGGCGTAATCCAGCACGGTGTTTCTAAAGATGTAATTCATGGTGCTGTCGAACTCATCCCCCAGGAAGAACTTGCTGGCATTGAACCAGGTTTCGGCCACCGTGAGGGCATCGGGGTTTTCTGACTTGACGGTCTTGCGCCACTCGCGCCAGAAACTGTCGCTGACCCAGGGGGCCACGTCCATGCGCCATCCTGATGCGCCCTGCCTGAGCCAGTACCGGGTGATGGAGTTGTCTGCACGAAAGGCGTAATCTTTCCAGGCATCCGATTCTTTCAGTTCTGGAAGGCTGGAAACCCCCACCCAGCCAGCGTATTTCTGGTCTGCACTGGCCCCACCAGGATTGAAGGTGTAGAAGTCTGCGTAAGGGGAATCGCTGCGGATCTGTTCTTTCTCGAAAGCGCCGGTTTCCGGGTATTTGCCGTAACGGTCAAAATAAACGCTGTCGCTGCCGGTGTGGTTGAGAGAGGTGTCCAGAATCACCCGCATGCCGCGTTTGGCTGCTTCGCTGGTGAGTTCCTGAAATTCTGCGTTGGTGCCAAAGTTGTTGTCGATGTGCAGGTAATCGGCGGTGTCGTACTTGTGGTTGCTGGGGGCCTCAAAGATGGGGTTGATGTAGAGGGTGTTGACTCCAAGGTCTTTGAGGTTGTCCAGTTTCTCAATGATGCCGCGCAAATCGCCACCAAAGAAATCGTTGTTGTAGACGCTGTCGCTGCCGTCACCAGAGTTGGGCAGGTAGGGGGCTTCATTCCAGTTGGTGTGCACTTCGATCTTCTGGTCCAGGTAAGTGTCCACACCCACCTTTGGATCGTTGCTCCTGTCTCCGTTGCGGAAACGCTCTGGAAAGATGTAGTAGTAAACGGCATCTCTGGCCCAGTCAGGCACCTTGAAATCCGGCTGGTAGACGGTCTGGCGGTAACGGCGGATGGCTTTGGGGTCTTCGGGTTTGAAGTCCAGCACCCCCACCCCGTCGCTGCCTTTTTCGGTGGTCCAGTAAATGGAGTTCTTGTTGTTCTGGTAGACGTAGGTGTCCTTGCCGATTTGAAGTTCAAAGTAGTAGCCATACACGCTGCTGTCTGGGAGAACCTGAGATGCACTCCACACTTCACGGTTGCCTTCCTGCTTTTTCTGCAGTGGGACGCGGGCATAGGGGGTGTACTCAAGCTTTTCCTCGTTGCCTTCCAGCAGGCGTTTTTCCAGCACCAGGGTGGCACTTTCCACACCGGGCAGGGCAGAGAGCGAAAACTGCACGGATTCCCCGGCTTTGGTGGCTCCAAAAGGGGCTTTGAACAGGAGGTTGCGGGAATCGTACTGCATACTCAGCGCCACCGGATCGGTGATTTCACGGGCAGAGCGGTCCACAAAAGTCTTCTGTCCGATGGTGAGGCTGCTGTTTTTGCCTTCTGCATCTGCGGTGAATTTGAGGGTGTGTTCTCCGGTGAAGTTGAATTTCAGGTTGCTGGCACTGCCTCCAATTTGCTGGTCTGAGAGCAGAGGGAGGGGCACTCCAGCAGTGAGGGTGCTGCTGTTTCCATCTTTGCCCCCGAAGGTGGTGGGGGCACTCCAGCCCGGATCTGCAACTTTGAATTCCTGGCTGCCCGTGAGACCCACATTCAGGTAGAAGGCGTCACACACGTACTTGAAGCGGTATTCTTCTGTGGCATTCCAGCTGTTCATGCTGCCTTTGAGGTAGATGCCGGTGCTGCCGAAAGGGTTTTTGGGGCAATCTGCAATCAGCAGGCTGGGTTTGCCTCCCGTCACGTCCAGGATGATTCTGGAAAGCCCTTTGAAAGCAAAAGTGAGGTTGGAACCCTGCAATTTCAGGGGCAAGGGAACCCCGGCTTGTGGAACGCTCTGCTCTCCTCCACCAAAGTCAGTCGGTGCAGACCAGCCACTGTCTGCCACTTTGAAGGTCTGGTCTCCAGAGAGTTCGGTGGTCAGTTCATAGTGGTTGCACACATAAGAGAATCTGTACTCTGGGGCGGCGTTCCAGCCGTTCATGCCGCCGCGCAGAAACAGTTCGGTGTTGCCATAAGGGCTGGGGGTGCAGGGAACATCTGCAGCGAGGCCGTGGCTGGAAAATCCTGCAGCCATCAGAAGTCCGGTGATCAGGGAAAGGTGGGATCGTTTCATGGTTTTGCTCCTTGGGGTCAGTGCTGAAAGGTGGTGGTGCTGCGTTCCTGCCATCTGGGGTGGAAAGTCTGCAGGGCCAGGTGGGTGAGTTCACCTTGCAAGGCCCGGAGCAGCAATTTTGCAGCGGCTTCTCCCACTTCTGCGATGGGTTGCTGCACGGTGCTGAGGGCAGATTCTCTGGCCAGGGGGTTGTCATCAAAACCGCACACCAGAAAATCCCGTCCGACCTGAAATCCGGCCTCGCTGAGTTGCCGCAGCAGACCCACCGCAATGTCATCACAGGCAGCCACGATGAAGTGCGGCTTTTCATTCAGCAGGCTGTAGAGGTCCTGGGCAATGGCCCTTCCTCCCTCCACCTGGAAAGTGGTTTTGAGGGTCAGGACGGGTTCCAGGTGGTGCTGCTGCAGGGTTTGCAGCAGGCCCTCTCTGCGGTCCCGGAACACCGGGGATTCAAATTCACCGGGGTTTTCCTGCACATCCACAAAAACCACAGGCAAACCACTTTTCAGGATGTGCCGGGCGGCCATCTGTCCTGCGGCAAGGTTATCGAAGCACACGCTGTGGTAATCCCTGTGAAAGCTGTCCACCAGCACGATGGGTTTGCCGAAAGGGGGTTTGCCGTGGTACATGCGCTCCGGGTCCAGAGAAGCGATCACCAGGGCATCCGCGCGGTATGGGAGGGCACTGGCTTCCCGGAAGCGGCGGATGCGCTGTTCTCCCAGCACCGGGAAGAGGGCGAGGTCGTATTCCTGGGTGCTGAGCACCTGGTGCATGTGGCGCAGCAGGGTGTCATAGAAGTGGGTGCCCGTCAGGGGAAGCACCACCGAGATGGCTCCGGTCTGTCCAGAACGCAGGCTGCGGGCATCCTGGTTGGGGGTGTACCCCAGGATTTCCACGGCCCTGAGGACTTTTTCACGGGACTGTGCAGAAATGTTGGATTGGTTGTTGAGGACGCGGGAAACGGTGCTGGTTCCCACTCCGGCCAGTCGGGCCACGTCCAGGACGCTGGGTTTGTTCATGCACCCTCTTTCTGGTAACGTTACCAGTTCGCTGAAAACACCAAAAACGAAGCAAATTCTGAATTTCCAGGCACAAACAACCCAGAAAATGAAATCCGCACCTCAGACTGGTAGCGTTACCACGGAATGTTTTCATTATCTCCATGCTGCTCTTGAATGTCAAGGGGATCCTGAACACTTTTCCCGGTCCAGAGGGCAGCAGCGCGTTTATTGAGGCGGTTCGCTTCAAGTGAGCAAGGAGTCGGGCACCATCCTCTGCAAAATCCATGGAATCAAACAATATTATCTATAACAAGATTAAACAAATATATACAGTCTTCAAGCAGGCCATGGTTTTTCTTCGCTGGAAACGGCGGTTTTCTGTGGTCTCCATCATGCGTTCTGCCCAGATCTCGTATCTCCCAATGGATGGTGTCTGTGCTCAAAATGCATCACATAAGTCTATACAAATTTCTGGTCATTCATTGGAACCACTTCCATTTGTTTACAGGTTCCGCTATCATCAAACCCAATCCAGACCACAACCCATTTTGAAAGGAGTTTCACCATGAAGAAACGTTCCCTTGTCGTGCTGTCTCTTGCCCTTGCCGCTTGCAGCCAGCAAAGCCCATCCCTTGTTCCATCCGCTCCCAGCCCACAGGCCATTTCTGGCACCAACATCGACACCTGGCGCAAACAGATCATTTACCTGCTGATGACCGACCGCTTTTCCAACGACAACACCACCAACGACAACCTGGGGGCCGCCAGTTGCCTGGACAAAAACAGCGCCACCAAATTCCACGGTGGAGACATCCAGGGCGTGCGCAACAAACTCAGCTACATCAAGTACATGGGGGCCACCACCGTCTGGACCACCCCCATGTACAAACAGGTCGGACTGAACGGCAGTTCCTGCGGCTACCACGGCTACTGGGCCAATTTCTCCAACAGCAGCACCGACACCAGCGTGGAACCCAAACTGGGAACCAGCAGCGAACTGACCAGCCTGATCAATGATCTGCACAACATGGGCATGAAATACATGATGGACATGGTGGCCAACCATGCCGGACCCGGAGCCAGTGTGGTCAGCACCAACCCCACCTGGTTCCACAGCAACTGCACCGGAAACGACATCACCTGCCCGCTTTCTGGATTGCCCGACTTCGCA
>NZ_BMOD01000054.1 GCF_014646895.1 Deinococcus roseus | reverse complement strand
AGCGGTTCAAGCAGCCTGGGAAGAACTTCGAAACCTCAGAGAACTGTTCAAGTCACCTGTCCCACTCGGTGCGTAACTTCAGGTATATAATTCTGCTCTTGCTAAGTTTCTGCAAAAAAAGTTATATGGAATCGAAGTCACGACCTTTCACTCTTTATGCCACAGATACTCTTCAGGTGCGATACCAGAAATCGACAAGGACTGGTACAAGACTACTGGCCCCAGTCTTTTATTAACTGCTATCTTGCAGCAAAAAGTCAAGCAATACGATGTTTTGATAATTGATGAAGCTCAAGTAATGTCCAAATTTTGGATCGAAATTCTAGAGACATGGTTTAAAACAAAAAGGATTTATGCATTTTGCGATGAAACACAAGTTTTTTCTTATGAAGAGTCTATTTCAAATGATGACTTGGCTCGTATTTTAAACATCGACCAGAAGAACATTTACACGCTTACCTTAAATTTACGGTCTCCAAAACCAGTTTTCAAAAGGCTGGAAGAAGCTTTGCCTTCAACTTATCAACAATTTTCTCCTAGGCCCGACGATAACGAGTCTCTTACTGAAATTGTTGATTTTAGGCCAGAAGTTAGGTTATTTGAGATATTAGAAGACTTAATGTCAAAGGGAATAAACAAAAATGACATAGCAGTCGTTTATGTTGATAATCTTCCTGCTTTTCCCAGTTATATCAAAGAATATAAAGATAGAATGTCTTATCTGTACAGAGAGCATTTGATGGATCAAATTAATATTGATAAAATACTGGATAAAATATCGCAGAAATATGAGAATTTCTTAAAATACGAATGGCTTGAAAAGAGCATTAATGAGCCTGTTTTCATTGGGAAATTTCGTGGCCTTGAAGCTCCGGTAGTAATAGTATATGCTGGAAATTCAGTAGACACAAAAAAGATAGCCTGCTCATATGCAAGATCAACTACTCATTGTATTGCAATTTATTCAATATCGGCATTCTTGAGAAGGCAAAAAGATGTTGATTTTTTAAACGTTGTATTAAGAAACTCTCCAGACATACAAAAAGCTGTGGACGAAATCTGGCCGTTCACTAAGCTAATCAACTTAAAAAGAATTTCTGCGGAACATCATATTTATTGGAATAAATATTGGGGAGGATGGTTTATTTGGAATGAAGAACTTATTGATCCTGTATTAGAATATTTATGGTTATCACATTTTTTAAACAAATCAAAATTACCTTCATATATTGTTAATACAAACAATGAAAGATGGAGTGTAAAGAAAGTATTATATGAGCCTAGTATAAATGATTATACACATGTTCATAAAAAGCTTGAATGGTGTTATAGATGTAATAGATGGACACTTCACGAAACAGAGATCAATGTTCAATGGTGTATAGAATGTAATGAAGAATTTGGCGATGAATTCGATGAAAACAATCTAAAAGATCTTGACTTTCATGAGGATATCATAAACAATCCTAGATCCTATAAGAAGGATGATTTTAAGAATCTGCCGATTTTTATCACTCTAATTGGTATGTATAAAAAACTTTCGAGAGAGGATAGAAGTTATATTGCTTCCATATATGATGATCTTGAATCGATGGATGATCCAACAAAATTCGCTTTTAGAATAGGTATAGGTTTAATTTTACTTAAAATTAAACCTGGAGATCCTATAACCACTGAGGAGATACTAGAAAAGTGGGCACAATGGTTTCCAGAAATAGTAATTGATGACTCAAAAAAGACATCATTCATTAGACCATCAATTTCTAAGTGGATTAAAAAAGGTCTAATAAAAAAGCCGAATAAAAATTCATCAAATGTGTATATTCGATTAGATTATAATGATCAAGATCAAGAGTTAGCATAAGGACCGAAGATGGATACTTTAGTGTAACATCACTGGCCATAGGTTTCTTGTGAGGTCTTTTGGCGTACATCACTAAAATCAAATAATGCAAGTGTGCTCAACAAACCAAAACGCGCCAAGTATTGGTGCCCTAATGGTCAGCACGGGTTGAGAAATCCTAACACCTAATAGAACGTGATCGCACAACATGCGGATGTACTCAACTCACATGGTCTAAACCAATGTCTGGTTGCCACCAACTGGATTCAAGAAAGGTCCATAAAAGGTGGGGCATGATCACCATTGAGTGCAAAGTTTACGGGTCGGTGCAGCAGTTTTCCCGGGTGGATGAAGCCATTCGTACGGTGCAATTCATTCGCAACAAGTGCTTGCGCCTGTGGATGGACCATCAAGACTCTGAGACTGGCATTGGGAGAAATGAACTGGCCAGGCACACAGCCGAACTCGCACAAAGCTATGGGTTTGTCCGGCACCTGAACAGCAGTGCCCGTCAGGCCAGTGCAGAACGGACCTGGACTGCCATCTCCCGCTTTTACCAGTCCCGGAAAGCCAACTCCCCCATCCGGTACCCTCGTTTCCAGAAAGACAACCGTTCTATGGAGTACCGCAAGTCAGGCTGGAAGCTGGAGGCCAGACACTCCAGGATCACCTTCACTGACGGGTGTGGGATCGGCACCCTGAGATTGCGTGGCGGCCACAACCTGACACTGTTGCAACCTGACTACATCAACCGGGTGAGGCTTTTAAGGCGGGCGGATGGTTACTACTTGCAATTGCTGGTGAAGAGGGATGCTCCCCAGCCGCTTCCTCCTGCACACCGGCAGGTGGGTCTGGATGTGGGTTTGCGTCATTTCCTGGTGGACTCTGAGGGTCAAGCGGTGGCCAACCCGCGACACCACAAACGGTCCCTGGACCGCCTGAAGCGCAAGCAACGCCAGTTGGCCCGCATGAAAAAAGGCAGCCAGAACCGCAAAAAAGCCGCCCAGAAACTCTCCAGGCTTTACCTGAAAACCTCCCGGCAACGCAAAGACTTCGTGGTCAAAACCGCGAGGTGCGTGGTGAAGTCCAACGACCTCATTGCCGTGGAACAACTGCAGGTGAGAAACCTCCTGAAAAACCACCGTCTGGCCCGCTCCATTCAGGATGTCGGCTGGCGGCAGTTCATGCAGTGGCTGTCGTACTTCGCCCGGAAGATGGGCCGCACCATGGTGTTTGTACCTGCCAAGCACACCACCAGTTTGTGCTCCGGTTGTGGAGCCCTGGTGCCCAAGTCCCTCCGGGAACGGGTGCACCGGTGCTCGTGTGGCCTGGTGATGGACCGGGACCACAACGCGGCACGAAACATCCTGAAGTTCGCACTTCATACCGTGGGGCACACGGAAATTCAGGCCTGAGGAGGACCTGTCAGACCGAAAGGGTTTTCCCTTTCGGCCGGGTCCGTTGAGCCAGGAACCCCCAAAAAGGGGATGTCAAGTTTTGAGGCTGCGCCTCAAAGGGAAGCAGGAGGCAAACATGCTCAGAATCCTGCTCACCCTCGCCCTTCTCCTGATCCTCTCCCACCAGCTTGGCAGGTGGGTCAGTGATTTGAATGTGTACCAGACGGTTTTTGTGCTGTTTGCGTTTTGCTCGGTGGCGTTTTTCATCGTGGTGTTTTCCCTGAAGCGCACCCGTTCACGCAAGGCTGGCGGCACAGTGGCATCCCAGGCAACAAAACTTCATTAAAGTTTGAGGCTTCGCCTCAACAGGAAACAAGGAGGCAGTACATGAACGTGAACACAGTGATCCTGATTGGCGCTTTGACCCGTGACCCCGAACTTCGTTACACCCCGAACGGCACCCCGGTGGTGGAGTACACCGTGGCTGGTGAGGAAAGCATCACCAAAGCGGATGGCACCTCAGGGGACGCAGTGTGGTACCTGCGTTGCGTGGAGATCGGCAAGGGCGCAGAGGGCACCGCTGAGATCTTCAAGGCGGGCCAGGCCGTGCTGGTGCAGGGCAGCGTGCAGGAAGAGACCTGGGAGCAAGATGGTCAGAAGCACTCCAAGCTGACCGTCAAACAACACAAAATCGCCCACGTCAGCCGTCCCGAAACGGACCTGGTGCAAGACCAGCAGGGTGGGTTCCGCCTGAAGAACGCCCGCAACTGGGTGAGGCTGGTGGGGAACCTCGGCAAAGCCCCGGAAATCCGCTATGTGCCGAGCGGTGCAGCGGTGGTCTCCCCTTCCATCGCTGTGACGGAATCCTGGAAGGGCAGGGACGGCAACTGGCAGGAAAAAACCCACTGGGTGCAGGTGGAACTGTGGGAAGCGAACGCCGAAAGCCTGGTCAAGCAGGCAGGCAAGGGCAGCACCCTGCTGGTGGATGGCCGCCTGAAGAACGAAAGCTGGACGGACAGTGAAGGCAACAAGCGCCAAAATACCATTCTCGCTGCCGAAACATTCGAGATCGTGGAGCGCTTCAGCAAGGCCCCCAAACCCCAGGGGCAACCGGTTGGGGTGGGCAAACCGCAGTCCAGCAGCACTTCCCAGGATGCTTTTCCCCCAGAGGAAGAAGATCTTCCCTTCTAAGACAGCAGGCACCCCCGATTCCGGGGGTGCCCTTTTAATGTTTGCGCTTTCGCGCAAGGGCAGGCAAAGGAGTGATGCATGACTGGCAAAGACAAACCCCAGGGCAATTCCCTGCCCATCCTGGTGCACCTCACCGGCATTCTGGGCACGTGAGACTCACCGTGCAGGTCCGGAATGAAGATGAACTGCTCAGCGTCATGCGACAGTACGGCAAACGCGGCTGGACCAGCGGAGAGATCCCCGCAGGCGGCCTGGTGCTGCCGCTTTCCATGGCCGACACGTTTGACTGGTCCCTGATTGGCGCACGTGAATTTTTGAGTCAGGAAGGTGAAAAATGCGTGTTCCACAAGGGACAGGTCTACAAGCGGCGTGAGCTCGAGGAGGTGGACACCAAGAAACTTAGGGCTCCCCAAAATCGTCAAATACTCCCGTGGGGCACGCCCCACCGACCCCGAGCACCTCAAAGAAGGTGAGGAGTCGGTGCGTTACATCACCCTGATCACCTGTCCTTGCAACGGTCGGCCCCTGGAGGCCTACCAGAACCCGGAGAAAGTCGCGGCTGCTTCTCCTTGAAAAACCTTCCTCTCTGCCCCTGCAACAGCAGGGGTTTTTTGTTGTGCAGAAAAAGGTTTTGAGGGAAAGCCAGGGCTTTCCCTCAACCACCAGTGGAGCGTATTTCACCTGATGGGGGGATTCGCTCCAACACTTAAGGAGGCCATGATGACCCGGACCACCCAAGTTCATCGCCTGCTCTCTGACCCAGACAGGCAGGAAGTCCTCACCGTGACCGTGCAAGGTCACCCAGGGCGGCAGGTGATGCTGCTGGAACTCCTCACGCGTTACCAGCACCAGACCGGTCCTGGAATGCTCAATGGAGCCACCCTGGTGTTCCCTGCACCGGATGGAACGCCCGTGGCTGTGGTGCGCCCAGCGGACAACGCAGCCTTCCTGGAGGCGTACTTCAAGCAGCACCTGCAGGCAGCAAGAGTTCACCTGAAACGCCAGCAGGCCCTCACCGCGAACCTGGTGCTCTCGGTGCTTGCTGTGCTGCTGCTGGTGGCCAGCGTGGTGTACCAAAGTGTGTCTCCTTCCCCATGGTTGCTGGGGCTGGCGGCCATTTTTCTGGTGGTGTTTGTTGCCCTGCAGGTTCTGGAGGTGCGCCGCCGAAAAATTCCAGCGTTCCGGCGTCGCTTCTTGTTTGAAGCCGCAGAAGATCTGGTGTGGCTGTCCCAGCAGCCAGAGTTGCCCCTTGCCGACCTGATCCGTCTCTACCTGGCCCACAAGCACATCACCGTGGAACGCTGGAACAGCGGTCAAATGCCTTACCCCGAGGAGGAATGATGCCCATCATCCGTGAATCTTTTGAAGTTCGTTTCCTGGAAGTCGGTCCACACATTCAGGAGGGCACCTTCCACTGCAGTGCCCTCCCCGGTCACCTGCATGTCATGCTCGAATTGTTGTACCGGGCCAAACACTTCACCCGGTATGGGGTGATTGATTTGACCCGCCTGCCTTACCCCACCCGCAACGGTGTGGTGGTGAGCAGGTCTGCTGAGGTGGCCTTGCAGCAATACTTTGATGAGCTTGTCGCTGAAGCCCGCCGCCACCACCGCAAAGGTGTGGTGTTCTCACCGGATGTGTGGTTCGGTGCCGGGCTGGCTGCGGTGCTGATGATCCACTGGCTTCCTGCCTTGACTTTGCATCTGGCTGCGCTGATGCTGCTGTGCGTGCTGACCGGGATGGTGCTCTCCATCAGCAAGATGCTGCACAACCGCTCTGCTTTGACTTACGCCGCCGCTGCCCCACTGGGTGAACTGGTGGGCTTGAAGTGGCCGGAAGAGGCGGTGTTGAAGTACCTGAAAGTCAGCGGGATGCAGGAATCCACCTGGAACAGCCTGTACGAGAAACGGGTGTTGCAGGTCTCAGCTGGTGGGGATGCGTTGGTGGCTTTCGCTGCAGATTCCGGATATGGCGGCGAGGGTGGAGATGGTGGGTGCGAATGAGTTCACCCGGGCACCTTGCAAGAAAGCATGACCGGATTGCTGCTGTTGAAGTGGTGGACTGCCTCAAAGCGTACAGGGAGGCCTACCTGGCCTGGGACCAGGAGGTGCTTGCGCAGTGCGCGAAGCATGGCTCTGGCTTTGGGGGAGGCTGAAACCTCAAGGTGACCGCTTTGCTGTTCCCAAAAGGTGTGAATCCTCCGAGCAGTGTTCGGGATTGCAAGAAGAGTACCGGGTGAGCGGGGTGATCACCAGTCCAGTTTTCCTTCAGGATGTACAGGGGCGTTGCGCGAGGTGAATTGCCGAAGCTGTCACCAGCTGCCCGGTCCCCCTTTTTTGTGACCAGGACGGAAACCGTTCAGCAGAAATCTCGCTGCCATGGTCAATGTGAACTTCCCCTCAAGAAGCCCCACAAACGCAGGACCATCCCATGCGTCACTCTTGTTGAGAAGATGGTTGACGATGAACACATTGCCTCACGTTCCTTTGGTTGCTGGATGTGGGCAACTTCGTGGAGCTTTTCCTTTTATGATGATGGAACGCAAAACGTCTACTGTGATGTCAAAGTGACCTGAAAGGCTTGAAGCAGTGAACACGCATTTGAACATGACCATCAGCACCGCCCTTCTGTTGTGTTGCACCAACAGTCTCGCCGCTCCCTCTGACCTGACTGCCATCCAGGGCATTGCCCGGAAACTGGGATGGCAGGAAACAGCATGCTCCCAGGGTGTAGGTGACGTGTGCTTTTCATTTCCACAGGATGCACGCAGTACCATCCTCCACTGGGAAACCCAGGCCATGCAGTCAGACATTCTGGAATTGAGTCCACACTGGACTCCATTGCAAGAAGCCTATCTGAACACGTACCAGTTTCAAGGACGGTCATTCATTGTGAAATTGACCCCTGAACCCACCTCCCAGATTTCCTTCACGTGGAACAGCAATGCGGGATTCCAGGACCAGTGGAACACCATCAACGCGTACTTTCTCAGTGCAGACTTCCCCCACATCCGTCGGGACCACACCTTTTTTTACACACCACCCACCCCAGCAGTGCTGCTGGAAGACCATCCCGATGTGGCTCAGGCCTTGCTGGTGGACCACATGTTGGAAGGCAAATCCCATTATTACCAGTTGAAAAATGGGGATGTGGATTTCAGGTACCTGAACATGGACTTTTATGATCTCTTGAAGACCGCAAGCGAACTCCAAAAAGTCCAAACGCTTGTCCTCTCCTCCGCGTTGTATTACGGGCAGACTGGCCTCGACAACAGTGTCTTCTGGGTGGATCAAAATCACCGGGCCTACGAGAGCTTGCTTCCACCAGATCCTCAATCTGAGCAAAACATCACCCTGGAGCCTGAACTCATGTTCACCCTGCCTGCTGCAGGACAATGGCCGGAGCAGCCCCGTCAAGCCTTTCACGCCCAGCATGAATATGCCTTCGAGTTGCGAGACCGGGTTTATTTGACGGACACAGCTTCAGGAGAATCCAGGACCATCGAGGGGGTGTTGAACCCACAAATCTTGGACATTGTGGAACCCTGGAAAGATGAAGACCGGGCCAAACAACCGACCCTGGTGTTGATCGGTGAAGGTGAGGATGGATTTCATGAGGTTTCGGTGTGGTCGTGCCTGGAGAAATGCGAGAAAAAACAGATTTTCCATCTTCCCTTCATGGCGGTTCCTGTTGATGACGCTGGAGGAATGGTTTTGAAAGACCGATCCAGTGCCAAAGCACTGGTGTTGTCTTGGGATGATGAGCGAGAACTGGTGGGGCAATACATTTCTCCCCTCGTCGTGAGCGGGAACATGCTGAACTATGGAGACTTTTTGATTTACCCCTCAAGAAACCAGTCGTTGGTGGCCATCGAATTTCACCGGGATGCCATTGAAGAGCAATACTTTAGCTTTGTGTTCACGGAGGGAGCGCAGCCACTTTACATCACTGACAGAAGTGCGGTGGTGCTGAGGCCAGATGGCACCCGCCAGGTGATGGACTTCGGGCCCTACAACCGGCCCCGACAGCTGGAGGATATCTTCCACGCCAAAGAACGAATGTTTCCAGTTCTGGTCAATTTGTGCGAAAAACATGTGCTGAGTGGTGATGTGTGCCTTGACGGAAGGGGATTGTTGAAACATTTCGAATTGGAGATGGCAATCTTAAAGTTCCAGAGTGGCGATCTCAGTGAGGCCGGGCTGGCTGCCGAAATCACCAACATCCACAATTTGTACATGCCAGAGTTTCGCTGAGGACTTGGGAGCATTTTGCAGGTCCTGCATTTTGAAAACATCAAAACGCTGGTGAACAGGAGCGGTGAATGTGTGGGCTTCGAGGGCCGTGCTTGCAGGTGAACATGGTCCAGTTGAATGTCCACATGAAGTGCTCCGGGCATTGCGGGAGCGGCAACATTGGCTCACAGAAGGGGGGCTGCAGGCTGGGAGCCTGGTGACTGGCAGCACATCCATCCCGATTGGATGTTCACCTGGACCATGGCAGAGAGAAATCTGCTGAACAGATGAACCTCCTGACCAACTATTGGTAGCAGCCTGGATTGAGGGAATACAGTGCCTGCATGACTGTCAGTTGCAGTCTGTTCTGATATCAATCTAGACAGCTCTGCATTCTGATTTGATTTCTATCCTGTCCAGTAAGCTGAGAGGATGATCTCCCTGAAGTATGCCCGCGCCACCCACGCCCTGGAGCACCTCCTCCCATACTTCCGGGACAGAGGCAGCACTGGCATCCCCAAAGCCCACGAAGCAAGCCTTTGCCAAAAAGCCTGCATTTCCGTTCCCACCCTCCGCCGTTACTACAAGACATTCCTGAACCTCGGCGGTCACCAGCACGCTGTCAACATTCCGCAGTTCCTGGAGAAACGCAAAAATCAGCTTCATCAGCACACCCTGAGTCCCGAAGTCGAACGCCTCGTGCAAACCCTGATCGACCAGCACTGGCTCATCCCCATGGGCAGCCCCACCTTCCGCCCTTACACCCTCCAGGCGCTGCTCGACCTTATCCACGACCATTGCAGCGAAAAAAACCTCGTCACACCCAGCTACAACACCCTCAAAAACCGCCTGCGGCAAAGGGAAAAGCAGGACCCGAAAACCTACTTTCGTTTGCGTTACGGCGAGGAAATCGCCAGGAGCAAGGAACCTCGATTTGGGGTCAGCCCCCAAAGAACCTTCGGGGAACGCATCCAGATGGATGGCACCCTGCTGGACTTTTTCGTCAAAGACGGCAAACTGCAGGTGAAAAGAAGCAAAAACAAACGGCCTCAGACCAGGTCCATGCACTCCCGCTATTGGATCACTGTGGCGGTGGACGAAGGCACCTCGTTGTTTCTGAATTTCAGCCTCACCAGCCACACCAAGTCCGCCTTCGAAACCCTGCGGACCCTCAGGGGCATCCTGCTGGATCAACATGAACACCATCAGAGGCTCGGGGTGGAGAACCGTTTGCCTCCGCTCGGTCTCCCACAGGAGCTTTTCACAGATCGAGGCAGTGAATTCGTTAACTGAGATTTTGCACCTATGCGGGACTGTTTGGCCCATTCAGCAAAAACTCATCTGAGACAACAAAAATGGGCAGAGT
>NZ_BMOD01000053.1 GCF_014646895.1 Deinococcus roseus | reverse complement strand
GGCTTGTCGGCTCGAAGGGGTATGACAGGCTCATTCTCCCACTTTGGGGACCTGGCCTAACACACAAAAATCTCAGTTAACCTCAAATCCGGGAAGCCCTCAGCAGCCATGAACCCTATCCCTGCAAATGCGGCCAGCAGAAACATCAGACCCACCGCCTAAGCTAATGCCCTTCCGCACGGTACGAGGATGGCATCAAAGCCTTATAGTCCCACCATCTACAATTCAAAAACCCTCAACTGGCCACACTGCCAGAGAGGGCATTGAGTCGTCCCAGCACATCCATCACCATTTCGAGATGGTACTGAGCAGACAGGCAGGCCACTTCGGGGGTCATGCGGCCTGATTCCAGGGCTTCTGAGAGGCTCTCGCGGGTGCTTTTGACTTCCTGCTCAAACCTCCGCAGTTTGCTCGATCATCTCCAGAGGATCTTACCCTGACCCTCTGCTGCTCCTCGTACACCCACCTTCCCGGAGTTTCTGGAAGTCCTGAATGTCAATCGGAAGATGACCCGGCGAAAACTGTATGGGGTCAGTTCAACATCCTAGTCGAACAGAAGGGGTTTTTCATCATCCAATGCGCTTTTCTGGTGGTTGCCTCCTGATCTGAAGCTCTGATTCATCCAAACGATACCCCTCCTGAGCTTTCACCCAGGAGAGTCTGTTTTCTTGCCGAATGCTACTTCGCCTGATCGTTGTCACAGGACCGGGTTTCCAGCACCTGCCTACTCTCGCCTTCCAGATAGGCGTAAGTCACAAAGGGTTTCTCGCTCTGGTCGTACACAAAGGCGCTTACTTTGTTACCCTTTGCCGTCAGGGTCATGTAGGTGTTCGGACGGGATTCAGAGATGTAGAACCCGTCCACCACCGGACAGAACCCAGGGTGGTTTTTGTAATACAGGTTGATCAGGGCCGTGAAACCCGTTGCACTCAGGCCAGCGTACTTGAACGCACTCTTCTGCTGGATCACGATGCCTGCATCTGTGAAGATCTCAGAGAAAGCCTCTTGCAGTTGCTGGGCCATGCCAGCGTCCAATGCGGTCACTGGAGGGGCCTCCTCATCCGGCTGGGTCACAGAGGGGGCACAGGCCGTGAGGACGGCCAGCAGCACAACCGCCTTCAACAGATGTTTCATGGCTGGGGGGTCTCCAGGGCAGGGGCCTGCACAGGCTGGGTTGGAACTGCAGGTGCAGCGTCCAGGTTCACTTCGCTGGCCGGGAATTCATCGGGGACAATCAGCCTGGGGGTCACGATGATCACCAGATCGCTGCGCTGATTTGTGGTGTAGGTGCTTCTGAAGAGCCCCCCAATCAACGGCAAATCCCCCAGGATGGGCAGTTTCTTGACGGCTTCGCTGGTGCGGTTCTCGATCAGGCCGCCAATCACGATGGGCTCTCCGTTCCTGACCCGCACGGTGGTGCTGGCTTCCCGGGTGGAGTAACTCAATTCCCCACTGGTGGTGGTGGTGGAGGGAATCGAGACCGTGACGGTGATGTTCGATTCGATCACCCCATCCGGTGAGACTTTGGGCAGGAGGCGCATGGTGATCCCGGTGGTGAGCGTCTGGAACGACTGGTTGCCGTCTTTGGACACCACAATCACCTGTGAGCGGGTGCTGTTGATGCGGGCCTCCACCCCATCGAGTGCGGTCACGCGGGGTCGGGCCAGCACCTGCGCCACATCGTTGCTTTTCAGGAAGTTCAGCGTGAAGCCAATGCCGCCCCCGCCGGATTTCCCGGTGCCGATGGGGCTGCGGGTGAATTTGCCGAACTTGAACAGACTGGCCGGGGTGGCCTCAGAAATGCTGATGCCCAGGGCAGCCTCGTAATCGATCCCCAGTTTTTCAGAGTTGTTCTGGTTGATCTCCAGGATTTCGGCCTCGAAGATCACCTGGGGGCGTTCGGCATCAAGTTGCTTGATCAACTTCCCGACTTTTTCTTTTTCCTGCGGCAAAACATACACCACCATGGCCCGCTGGCGGTCGTCCACCTCCACCCGCACACTGGGGTGCAGTTTGACCAGCAAACTGCTGACTTTGGCAGGGTCAGCGCTTTTCAGGTAGTACATGATGGCTTCGCGGTTCTCGTTGCTGGGGGCGCTCAGCACGGTGCTGCCACTCAGGGAAGGTGCACTGATGAAGAGCCGCTTGCCATCTGGAGAGAGGTAATACCAGAGGTTTTTGGGCAAGGTGAGAACTAGGTTTTTACCGTCCTGCTTCCAGGTGATGCCCAGGTTCAGCAGGCTTTCTGCAGGAAGGTCCGCGTCCGTGAGGATCAGGGTGTGGCTGAGGCTGTCTGCAGTGTAACGGATGGCCTCTGGACTCGCCAGAATCACCGAATCCTGGTCTTGCTGTAAGGTGAGGGAAGCGGCAGAAGCAACGCAAGCAGAGAGGGAAAGGGCAGCAAGGAAAGGCAGCAGGATTTTCTTCATGTGAATCATTGGGGTCCTTCAAAATCGGTGAGGGTGACAGGGGTTTTGCCATCCGCAAGGGTGAGGGTGAACGGACTCAGGGCGGTCTGGCTGTGGGCAGCAAAATTCAGGGTCTGGACGGCACTGAGGCCCTCTCCGGTTTCCCCCAGGATGTGGTTGTGGTTGAGGTCACTGGCGGCCAGCACTTTCAGGGCGGTGCTGGGCGGCAGGTTGTTCAGGGTGAAACGGCCATTTTCTTGCACGGCTGCCCAGGTGATGACCCCATTCTGGGCATCGAGCGCCACCACGAAAGTGTCTGGCTGCATGCGGGGAATGAAGGTGGGGTTGATCAGGCCATACCCGGTCTGCAAGTCCTTGCCGTACACGTCCAGGTCCACGGCACTGCGGGTCATCAGCGGAACGAGGTCTTTCGCCGCGATGCCCTGGGCCAGCCCAAGGGCCAGGATCCCTGAGACTTGTGGTGCGGCCATGCTGGTGCCTGCACACAGGCCATACACGGGATCTTTGCCATCGATGGCTGTGGAGAGAATGCCGTCATTGAGTCCACTGTGGTCCTGGTCTGTTCCCAGGTCTCCCCCGAAAGCGGCAATGAGGGTACCAGGCCCCCGGTTGGCATAGGTGGGCTGATAGGTGTCGGTGGGTCCAGCAACGGAAGTCACCGCGATCACCCCGGGCATGCTGGCCGGAAAGGCAGGGGTGAATTTTCTGTCGTTGCCGGTGGCGGCCACCACCAGCACCCCGTGGCCCTGGGCCTGCTGGATGGCCGATTCCAGGGCAGGCATCTGGGTGTTGAATGTGTTGAGGCCCAGGGACAAATTGATGATCTGGGCGGGGTGGGCATTGGGGTGCTCTTTGTCCAGACCTGCAGCGTAAAGGATGCCCTGGGCCACTTTGAGGATGTCTCCGGACCCGTTGGAATCCAGCACCCGCACCGGGAGCAGGGATGCTTCGGGGGCGGTGCCTCTGAGTTTGAGGTTTGCGCCAATCAGTCCTGCCACATGGGTGCCGTGTCCGTAAGTGTCGGTGGGGTTTTCGTCTCCATCCACGAAGTCATGACCAGCAAGCAGGCGGTCTGCAAATTCGGGATGGGACAAAACGCCACTGTCCACCACGGCCACAGTGATGCCCTTCCCGAGGGTTTTCTTCCAGGCTTCCATCATGTTCATGCGGGTCAGGTGCCACTGGCTGCCCAGCATCAGGGGATCTGGGTTTGTGGGCTTGCAGGGATTGTTGCTGACAGAGACCGAAGCCACATCGTCAGGGTGCAGGGAAACAATCCAGCTTTCCTTCTGCCAGACGGACAACGCTTCACTGGCGCTGGCATGGTCAGGGAAATGCACCTGGCAGGCAAAAAAGGCTTCAAAGCACTGCCGCACCTCCGCACCCTGGAGAGAGGCCAGGGTTTTGAGCTTCTGCTGGTCTTGCATCTCTTGCAGGTAAACAGCCAGTTGCTGGTAGTTGGAAGGGCTTTCTGGGGACACGGCCAGTTGCTTTGCAACAGGACTTTTCAGGCTGCTGGCAGGAAGCAAGACTTTCCCGGTGGCGATGGCCGCCTCATGGGTGAAATAATATTCCGGGCTGCTCTTCTTGTTGACCTGCACCCGCACCTGCACCGGTCCATACACACTGGAGTTGCCCAGGTTGACCAGCAATTCCCCATCTTTCACAACAGGATCCTGGCTGGTGCCCTGCACAAAAGTGGTGAGGTCACTGGCGGTTTTGGTGCCATCATTCCAGCCCACACCTTCGATGTGCAGGACGTTCTCTTGCACACTGACCTTGTTGATTTTGGGCAGCACAGTGTAAACGGTTTGCAAAGCGGTTCCGGTGACCTGCAAAACCACCTCGCCCGCCAGCATCTGGGTGGGCAGGGTCACGTCCAGCAGGCCTTCTGCTTTTTGCTGGCTGGGCAGAACCTGACCTGAAAGCATCACCTTTGCATCGCCTGGGAATTTCCCCACCAGGGTGATGCTGTCTCCAGGGGAAGCCGTGGTGGGCACCACAGAATTCAGTTTGTAGGTGACTTTGGGGGTTTCTTCTTCTTCGCTGCAAGCTGTCAGGGCCGAAAGCATCAAGGTCAGCATGAGGAGGGCAGTGGGTTTCATGGGGCGACCGTGAACGTCCACACCGGGCTGATGGTGGCAGCCACCATCAGCTTGTCATCGTTGAAGTCGTACCCAATCACCTTCCAGTAATACACGCCAGCGCCCAGGGCAGTCTGGCTGCCAGGGTAGGTGGCGCTTGTGTCCTTGATGGCGACCAGTTGACCATTGGCATTGGCAGGCACCGTCCACAGCACGTTGGCCTCTTTGCCAGCGGTGGTGGGATCTTTGTCATACACGTAGAACACGTAAGCATCCGCACCGATGGGAGCTTCCCAGGTCAAGGTGGGTTTGCCTGTGGAGAGCACCGCACCATTCAGGGGACTTTTGATCTTTTGCTCTCCGGGGAACTGAAATTGGGTGTAATTGGACAGGCTGATTTCAACGCCACCCACCACTCCGGCAATCACCCCGTAATGGGTGCCTGCGGCTTCGGTGGGGGTGAGGGGGTGGTCTTTGTCCACACTGTCAATCTCAGGGGTGTTCTGAGGCGAAATCGAGACCCTTTTGTCGTAAGGACCCGAGAGTGCATTGTGGCTGTACTTGAGGCGGTAGCCATCGAGCACCCCAGAAGTGGGTTTGAAGGTGTTCCAGACCCAATCCAGGTAATACTCACTGTTGGCATCCAGCACCGCATCGGCCTGCTTTTGAAGGGTCTTCGCTGAGGAATTCACAAAACCTTCCGGCGCAACCACATCTTGCACTTCACGCTGCCAGACGTTCTGACGTGTCACCAGGGTTTTTTTGACGGGGGGCACCCGGATGCCCATGAAGCGCAGGAGTTTCACCCCATCGGTGTTGTTGATGGTGACCTGGACCGGGTCAGTGTCTGCGGTGTTCCCTGCAGCATCGCTGATTTTGGCGTAGAGCTCCAGTGTGGCTCCGGAGGGAAACCGTCCGGTGTTCCATTCGAGAATGCCTGGGGTGCTGACGGTGCTGCCAATGAAAACGCCTTCTTCTGGGCTGCCTGGGTCCCGTGCATACAATTGAATTTTGCTGATTTCGGCGTCTCCGCGGGCCACCACCTGCACGTTGACTTTGCCGCCAACAGTGCTGCCCTCGGAGGGGGATTGAATGGCGCCGCTGGGAGGGGCAATGTCTTCACTGCACCCAACGATCAGGCAAGCAGTGAGGACCATGATTGTGCTGATTTGAGAATGTTTCACAAAGAAAAATTATGACACATGAGAAGGGGGTGTTGTCTTTATTGTCTGGTGGTGTTGATGAGAGAATGAGACCACAGAACAATCAACCGTTGAAAATCATCAACATGCCACTGGTTTCTAAAACATGTCTTGAAGATCACTTCTGGAAACACCCTCAGCAACGGGAAGAAGCACCAGGTCAACCTTGATCAAACTTTATCGGTTGGTTTTGCCGATCAGGGAGGCCAGACTGGCTTTTAATGTCAAATGTTTTGGAGGGCAAAAGCCACAAAGGTACGATCCTGTGCTTCAGATTCTGGGTGTTTTTCGCACTCAACATCTTGAATTGGACATCTCAGCCTTGCCCAGAAGGGAACCACCCTGGATCGCCTCAGTTGGTATGAGCCTGGATACTGGTCGGTGTCAGTCACCCTGGAGGGCAGCTTCCCCAACCCCAGTCAGACCCTCACAGCCACTGTTCGTTGCGATCAAGGGGTCACCAGTCGGGATGGAAACCTGTTCCGAGAATGGATGACCAGAACAGGGTCTACTGTGACCGGAAATCAACTGACCACCCCCTGGATCACGCTGTCCTGCGAGCAGGGACGCCTCACGGCCAAAGCTGACAGCATTCAGGCCATTCTGAAGCTGATGACCACATCGGTCTCTGTCGGACAACTGGGAGCAGAACAGAACAACCGCACCGGAAAGGCATCCCTCAGCTTTCTAGAGCAGTCTGGGTGCGTTTACCCGGAGGTCCGCTACAAGTGCTACTGGAACTACCTGCTGCTGAGTGTAGAGAAGGGGGTGGTGAAGCGGGACAATCCCGAGTATGACTTCGGCTATGGATCTCTGGTGGGGGCCAAACAGGGCACTGGGCCTGTGGCTCCAGTGTTCTTCGAGGGGAAGAGCACCCCATTCCAGTACGATCCCAACCTTCCTGTGGAGGTGTATGTGAAGGTGAACAACATCGGGTACTGGCAATACCTGAGCATCAATGAGAAAGCAGGCTCATTGACGTGGTGGAAGTCCAACGACGCGCCACAATGAACCTTCGGGCGTGACCCGTGTTTCTTCGCGCGAAGTAACCCTCCAGTTTCCGAGGCCTGCCATGAGATTTCAGGTCACTCCAGCCAAACCAGAAGTTTCTCCAGAAATCCAGATGAGGTCGACTGAACCTCATCCTGTAGCTGGGAAGTCCATCGACTTGAGGTCGGCTGGTCTGTCGGCTGTGGGCAAATGGAAAGCCCTCCCGTTATGGGGAGGGCTTTGGTTATCGTTCAATATGTAATATAATTTAGAATTTCGTTATTCAGTTTTACTACAAGATTAGTACCAAAGGATGGTTCTATTCTCCAGCCATCCTCCACAACTTCTATATCGGCTAATGGAACAGTTCCCTTAGGTGTATAGAATTCAACTTCTAACACGTCTCCCGTCTCGAGAGTAACAGTGGATGCCCATGGCTCAAACATCACAGTAAGTGATGATGTGTTATTATTTGCTAGCTTGATTGCGAAGGATCTATCGTTTATGGACATCCTATACCATCTGCTTTCTCTAAGACCTCAAGGCGCTTAGCAACTTCATCCATTAATATGGCTCTTCCTGGTGCAGTTTTATTTGGCTGTGGTGCGTTCCTATATCCATTTGCGAGAGTTCGAGAATAATCAGATCCAATACCAGCATCATAAATAGCCTTAATATCTGCATCTGTTAGAGTTTCAATTCTTCTAATAGCATCATCAAAACCTGTTGTTACTTTACCACCCCAACCTATGAGTTTGCCCAACTCTACCATACCCATATGAGGGGGTTTAGGTAAGGTATTGAGAGCTTTGCCTGTCAATTGATATGGCCCATATACGGGTCCATTTCCATTATGTACCAACCAGCCCTGCGTCCCCACGAAGAAGGTGTGGGCTTCCTCAACCTCCAGATTGTACATCGTCCTTGCTTCCTGGATGGTGTTGACGTACCTGACTTCACCCAGTGTGCCATCGGCCTGCTTGAGTTTGTCCCCAACTTTCAGGTGTCCGGCCCCCACCCACTTGCCACTCAGATCCGGGTGGCCCTCAGGTTTGGGTCTGGGTTCCCCGTCTGAACGCTCCTTGACGTAGTTGGAGTGTTCAAATTTCGGAGCCTTCCAGCACAGAGTTCTAAAACAAAGTTGGTGCTACCAGGAGGCGGTAGCACCTCGGTAGCACCCCGGTAGCACCAAAATGGGGCCAAAAGTAGCGACAAACTATCCGATTCTCAGTCTTCCTCTGTGAAATCAGTCCACTCCCATTGGATCAGTAGTTTTTCCAGAAGCATCCCATGGGTTGGCTGCACCTTATTTCGCTGCCAGGAAGTCTGTTGACTGAAGGTCGGCTGATCTGTCAGCTATGAAAGTGTAAGCCCTCCCGTTGCAGGGAGGGCTTACATTTTAACTGTTGGTTGGATTATACTCTTCTGACATCATTCTCAGCAGATTGGCTAATCGATCCAAATCTACAAATGACACTGGACGCTCTGTATCTAATAGCTTTGATAGTTCCATCCAGTCATCGGATAAAGAACCAATAACGGGATCTATATTGCCAAGATTCAAATTCGTTAACTGATCTCCGGGAATCATCCAGTAATAGTCAGCTTCTAATTTAATAGATGCGTTTTCCAAAGAAGATATCCTATCTAGTATTCTATTGAATACTAGATTCAATTTTTCGATATCTATTTCCATTTACATCCCCTCCTTGCAAGCTCTTCGACTACCTTTTGATACTCGCCGCGCTGTTTTATTAATTGTTTTTCGATTGACTTCGCTCTACCCTCAATTATTTTAGCTCTAAGTTCAGGTGTGGCATTCTTGAGAAGGCCTTTGTTATCATGAGCATCTGGGTCAGCTAGATACTCACTGAGCTTTTCCTCATGCTCATCAATTAGTTTCTGATAAGAAGCAAGGGACTTAAGTAATCCTTCATCCGTATGATTACTAAAAGAGTTCTTATCTCCATTGTGGACCAACCAGCCCTGAGTCCCGACGAAGAAGGTGTGTGCTTCTTCGACCTCCAGATTGTACATGATTCTTGCTTCCTGGATGGTGTTGACGTAACGGACTTCACCGAGGGTACCATCGGCCTGCTTGAGTTTGTCCCCAATCTTCAGGTGTCCAGCCCCGACCCACTTTTCACTCAGGTCCGGGTGCCCCTCGGGTTTAGGTCTGGCTTCACCGTCTGAACGCTCCGTGACGTAGTTGGAGCGTTCAAATTGAGAGGTCATACAGCAAGGGATTTCGAAATGAAAATGGTGCTACCAGCAGGCCGTAGCACCTCGGTAGCACCCCGGTAGCACCAAAAACTGTTATCTGATCTGTTTTGCAGGATCTTTGAGCAAGTCATTCAGGGTCAAAGCCGCCTCTTTGCGCTGCTCTTCATACACATGGGTGTAGACCCGTAAGGTCATGCTGGCATCCTGATGACCCAGTCTTTCCGCCACCACTTTGATGGGAACCCCCTGCCGCACCAGCAGGGAAGCTGCGGTGTGTCGCAGGTCATGCAGTCTGATTCTGGGTACCCCAGCGAGCCCAATCAGCTTGTGGAATACCTTGATCAGGTTGGAGGGTAGCTGGAATCCCCCTCGGATCGAAGGAAACAGCAGACTTTCTTCCTCCAGCAGCAGGTCTTTCCAATGCTTTTCTTCCTGTTCTTGCATGACAAGGTGACTTTTTAGCACCTGCACGGTATCAGCTGACAAGGAGATCCTTCGATAGCTGGCATGTGTCTTGGGATCACCCAGCACGGCTCTGGCTCCACACTGCACCAGGCTGAACTTCACTTGCACTTCTTGCCTGTCCAGGTCCACCTCCTGCCAGTGCAACCCCAGCAGCTCACCTCGCCTGAGACCTGTGGTAAGAGCCAGATAAAACAGGGCATAGAGACGAGGTTTTTCCACTTTGCAGCAATCCAGAAAGGTACGAACTTCGTCAGCAGTCCAAACCTGCATCTTTTGATGAGATACCCTGGGTGCTTTTACCCTCAAGACCGGATTGAAGCTCAGCAGGTTCCAGTCCACCGCCTGATTGAGCGCTGCCTTCAGGGTGCGCAGCACACACCGGGCATGTTTGACGGTTTTACCTGCTGTGATTTCACCGAGCAGCAAACGTTCCAGATGTAGAGGAGTCAAACTGCCCAGAGTTACATCTGCCAGAAGTGAAGATTTCAGATGCAGGTCGATGATGCGGTGGTATTCCTGGTGGGTCTTGATCCTGATGTGAGACTGCCTGAGGCGCAACCATTCCTGGAGGTAATCCAGCACACTGGTTTGCAGATTGATAGCAAGGATTGCCTCATTTCCTGTGGTTGCCCCTCCGCTCGCTGGTGGAGTGGTTTGTTCTTCCAGGTATCGCTGGGCCTGTTCCAGTGTGGGGAATCGCCTGCTGGTCCTTTTCTGCTTGCCCATCTCGTCTTTCCCGAGGGTGAGGATGACCACGTACTTGCTACCACGCTGCTGAATGCTGCCAGTGCCGTTTCCACGCTTTGACATAAATGTCTCCGTTCCTGTCCCGGTGGGACAGGTTCAGCACATCAGCATTTTTGCGTGTTTTGCGGTTTTTGCGTCTTTTGATGTAAAATGAGGTGAAAGGAGGTCTGTCATGACCCACACCCGACATGAACCCATGGCCCTGCTGACCGTGCAGGAAGCCGCCAGAATGCTCCACGTCAGCGATGACACGGTCCGCAGGCAAATCAAAGAAGGAGACCTGGAAGCCGTCCGAATCGGTACCACGCCACAGGGCAGACCCCGTTACCGCATCCCCTCTGCAGCCGTGGAAGAAAAACTGGGACAGAGCACCCTGAAAGCTCCTTCCGCTCTGGAACGCCTGCAAGAAGCCTTCAGTACCCTGACTGAAGAACAGCAGGAAACGCTGATTGCACAGGCTGTGCAGTGGGCCAGGAGCCAATCTCCAGGTGAACCCCCCAGGGACCGCAAACCAGAACCCAGCAAAGCGGAACTGGACAAGCGTTTTGCAGGTCGCCTGAAGGTCCGGAAG
>NZ_BMOD01000052.1 GCF_014646895.1 Deinococcus roseus | reverse complement strand
TTGCATGCTCAGATAGGGGCATTTGGGTACCACAAAGTCCGATGTTCACCGGCATTCCTCTCCGACCCTTTGCAGGTCGCACCATCGTTTTGTGGACAGACGGACTCCCGGAAGGTTTGGGTTTTTCTTCAGCCAGGACCTTCTGTTTCCCTGTGCGTTTTACCGCGTGTCCGGTCTTTTTGTGATGGACCGCAAGACCAGAGAAATCACTGTGCTGTCATTTGCAGACACCCATGCCTGAAAAAAGCCTGCGAAAAAGGCCCTGCAGGAGGTGTTGCTCTGGTCTCAAGGTGCAGCTCAGCGTTCCTGTGCGTGCTCCACAGCACTTTTCAGCAGTTCACGCACATGGTCATCGGTGAGGCGGTAATACGCCACCCGGCCCTCTTTGCGGTAATTCACCAGGCGGTTGGCCCGCAAAAGCCTGAGCTGGTGGCTGGTGTTGGATTCGGTGATGCCCACCACCAGGGCCAGGTCACACACGCACAATTCTGTGGCAGAAAGCGCCGCCAGGATCTTCAGGCGGGTGGGGTCTGCCACGGCCTTGAGCAGGGCACTGGCCAGATCGACGCATTCTTCTGAAGGCAGCGCGGCCCTGGCCTGGTTGACCGCCTCCGGGTGCACGCAGCTGGTTTCACACATGTCGTCCTGAACAATCTCCATCATTGCCTCCATTGCAGGCCAGCTTTTTTGCCTGAATTGAACCCCTGAATGAGCTCCTGTGAGGTTTCACTTTCTGAGCAGCCTCAGGGCATTGGCCGTGACCAGCATGGTGGCTCCGGTGTCGGCCAGGATTGCCATCCACAGGTTGGTGTAACCCAGCAGCGTGGTGACCAGGAAGATGGCTTTGAGGCCCAGTGCGAAGGTGATGTTCTGCCGGATGTTTCCCATGGTGCGCCGGGAAAGCTGGATCAGGGCAGGCACATCGCGGGTCTGGCTGCGCAGCAAAGCTGCATCGGCGGTTTCCAGCGCCACGTCGGTGCCTCCGCCCATGGCAATGCCCACCGTGGCTTCTGCCAGTGCGGGGGCGTCGTTGATGCCGTCTCCCACCATGGCGATGCCCCCCTGGTCTTTCAGCCCACGGATGATCCTGAGTTTGTCTTCGGGCAGCAGTTCGGCTTGCACCTCCAGACCCAGGTTGCCTGCAATGGCTTTGCCTGTGCGCTGGTTGTCTCCGGTCAGCATCACTGCCTGCACCCCCAGGTTTTTCAGTTCTGCAATGGCGGCTTTTGCGTCGCTGCGGGCTTCATCGCGAATGGCGATCAGGGCCAGCGGTGTGGTGTCTCGCAGCAGCACCACCACGGTTTTGCCTTGCTGTTCCAGGGCAGTGATCTGGGGCTGCTGTGCGGAGAGGTCCGTGAGGGTGGAGGCATGTTTCGGAGAGGCCACCAGGTGAAGGACACCATCAATCCTGGCGCTCACCCCTTTGCCAGACAGGGCGCGGGCCTCTGTGGCTTCTGGGGGCGGCTGTTTGCTGGTGTGCTCTGCAGCTTTTTCCACAGCTTTTTCCACAATGGCTTTTGCCAGAGGATGTTGGGACCCTGCTTCCACAGCCGCCGCCAGCCTGAGGGCTTCTTCGGGGGTGCCCTGCAGGTGGATCACGTCTGTCACCTGGGGTTTGTTCTGGGTGAGGGTTCCGGTTTTGTCGAAAGCCACGGTTTTCACGCTGCCAATGGCTTCCAGCGCTGCGCCGCCTTTGATCAGCAAACCCCGTCTGGCCCCACTTGCAATGCCGGAGGTGATGGCCGCAGGTGTGGAGAGCACCAGCGCACAGGGGCAGCCAATCAGCAGGATGCTGATGCCCTTGTACAGCCACTCCTGCCAGTTGCCCTGAAAAAGCAGCGGGGGAACCAGGATGGTGAGCACACTGACCAGCACCACAAAAGGGGTGTACCGCTGGCTGAAACGGTCAATGAAACGGGAGGTGGGGGCCCTGGATTCCTCGGCCTCCTCCACCATCTTGATGATTCGGGCGATGGTGTTGTCCTGGGCGGCTTTCTCCACTTTGATGGTCAGGTTGGCTTCGGTGTTGATGGAGCCCGCATACACGCTGCTGCCCGGTCCTTTGCTGACCGGGACGCTCTCTCCGGTGACCGGAGAATCATCAATGCTGCTCTGTCCTTCCAGAATGGTGCCGTCTGCAGGGATGCGGCCTCCGGGGGAAACGCGCACGATCTGACCAGCCTGCAGGGTGTCTGCGCCCACCTCGCGGGTCTGCCCGTTTTCCAGCAGGGTGGCGGTTTTGGGTTGCAAGGCAGCCAGCGCTTTGATGCTGGATCTGGCCCGGCCTGCTGCAACCCCTTCTAAAAGTTCTCCGATGGCGAAGAAGAACACCACCACGGCCCCCTCGGCTTCTGCACCGATCAGCAGGGCTCCGATGGAAGCCACACTGACCAGCATGTTGATGCTGAAAGCATCTCCCAGGCGTGCGGAAGCGTAGGCTTTCTTGAGCAGGGGCCAGACCCCCAGGGCCGTGGCAGCAATGTAAAACCATTTTGCAAAGTGGGGAAAAACAAAACCCAGACCGTAAGCCAGCAGCAACAGCAGGCCGCTTTGCCACACCAGTTTGCCCTGTCTGGTCTGGTACCAGGGACCGCTTTCGTGTTCGTGGGTGTGGCTGTGCCCGTGGTCGTGGGGGTGGTCATGGATGTGAGGGGCCTGACCATTTTCCTGTTTGAGGCTGGGGCCATACCCCATGTCGCGCAGGTTTTTTTCCAGGGTGGCCCTGGAGGTCTGGGTTTCGTCCAGGTCCACCTCCAGGATCTGGGTGGTGAAGTTGCTGCGTTTCACCTGCGCTCCGGGGAGGCGTGCAGTGGCGGCTTCGACTTTTTTGACGCAATTGGCGCAGTCCATGTCGTCCACAAAATAGGTGAGGGTGTTGACGTGGGCATCCTTCATTCATCCATGATATCTGAACGGCTGTTCAGATGACAATCTGGTCTGGACACAATCTGGCGGGTCCAGATCGCCCAGTGAAGGCAAAAGTCCATTCGAAACGATAAAACCCGAGTTCCATCTGGAGCAGCGAGGTGCCCTCTCGGCACCTCCAGGAGCAGTTCAGACGGGAACAGGCAGACTTCTGACTGGGGGAATCCTGCGTTCTGAAAAACCTTTTGTCTCCCCTCTGACCAAAAACAGCCAGAGCAAGGGCCACACCCAACAGACAGGCAGCCAACCCAGAAGTGACCTGCATGCCTGTGGTGGCTCCTGCTGCAGGGCTGGCCAGCCTGTGCAGTGCAGCCCCCACCACATACACCCCTCCCATCAGCGATGCACCCGTGATCAGGCCAAGGCTGCGGGACAATCCCAGCAAACCGGAAAGGACACCGCTGTGCTGGGTTCACAGCAGTCATGTGGGCGGTGTTGTTGGCGGCCTGCAACAGGGCGTATCCAGCCGTGAGGACCACCAGCGGAAAAACATAACCAGCGATGCCAGCAAACCCAGAGCTGCACAACAGCACGGATCCCGTCAGCATCCCACTGAGTCCCAGCAAAACCATCGACAGGGGTCCAAAGCGGTCCACCAGACGGCCTGCTGGAAGGCCCATCAGTGCAGAAACCAGAGGGCCGCAGGACATCACCAGTCCGACCCGACGGGCATCCAGCGACAATCCTGCAGAAAGGTAAAAGGGACCCACCACCAGGGTGGTCATGGCCACCGTTGCCACCAGTCCATTCAGGGGTCATGCCAATGATTAAGGAATGTGCTTTTTGCCATGCAGGATTGTTTCCCCTGACTTGACCTGTTTTTACTGATCTCTGACCATTTATAGAATTGGTCTCCCAGACAGTCCTTTTGCCTCTCCATTCTACTGACAAAATCAAACGGGTTTCGTCAACATGATAACGACAACGTCATGGGTTTTGTCATTCCAAAATCAGCACGGGTTCCTCCTTCAACAATGGTCGACGCTTCCCCTCCTCCGGCACCTGATCTTCCCGTCACACGTAATCCCCAGAAAAAATGATGTGCTCAAAATTCAGGGGCGAAAGCCGCTCAATCAGCTCATCCGGGATGATTTCTCCTTCCAGACGGAGTTGCTTGATGGCTTCCTGCAGGTACACGGTGTTCCACACCGCGATCATGGTGGTCAGCACATTCAGCCCACTCGCCCGTTTGCTCTGCGCCCGCAATGACCGATCCCGCACCTCCCCCCGGCCATGCAAGTAGGCCGCACGACGCAGTTCATGCAGCAGTTCCCCCTGTTCAAATTCCGCTGCACCCTCCTTCGCAACTCTGGTTCTGACCACCAGTCCAGGCTGCAGTGGGATTTTCATTTCGTCCGTCCAGGCTGCGATACGTCCTGACCAGTTTCTGGCTGGCCTTTTCCCACACGCCGGTTTTCTTCCAGAGTCGGAAGGATTCATAGACGGTTTTCCAGTGGGGAAAGTCGTGGGGTAAGGCCCGCCAGGAAGTGCCCTGACAGAGCACGTAGAGCAGAGCGTTGACGATTTCTCGTCTGGGAATGCTTGCAGACCGACCACCGGGTTTGGTGGAGGGAATGAGGGGTTCGAGCAGTGCCCATTCACGGTCGGTGAGGTCACTGGGGTAAGGCTTTCTCGTTACAGACAGCATTTTATCAATTCAATGCTGTTTTGTCATCCTCAGACGGTTTTCGGACTGTCTCTCAGGACAATTTCTTTCTGCTGGGCAGCAATGATCTGTCTGGCCCAGGTTTTCACTGTGGGGTCTTTGCCCATTTTGACTTCCATTTCAGCCGTGTCAATTGCCCCCTGATGATGGGCGACCATCATGATGAGGAACGCCTGGGTGTGGTCCTTGTCAGTGAGGTTCATCATCTGCATGTTGGGTGTCTGCATCATCTGCATGCAATTCATGTTCTGCATCCTCATGTGGGTGTCCTGGGTGAATCCGACAGAAAACAACATGGAGGTCACGATCAGGTGTTTCATTTCTTCTCCTTTTCATTCACCAAAACCAGTCCAACAGGTCCAGCGAAATTCTGCCAGGAAAATGGAACACTGGCGATCAAACGGGATTTGAAGGTCAGGACGAATCCGCCAGGCTTCCTGGATCGCTGTGGACGGCCCCAAAACGATACAACTTCAGCTTGCCGCTGGAATCACCGGTGACCCAGGGGCAAATGCACCACTGCCTCGGTGCCCTCACCGGGTTCACTTTCCAGCCACAGGCTCCCGCCATGCTCGGCCACAATGGATTTCGCGATGGAAAGGCCCAGACCGGAGCCTCCGGGATCCCCCTGGGGATTTCGGGAGGGGTCCACCCGGTAAAAGCGCTCAAAGACCCGTTGCAGGTCGTCATTTTTCAGGCCAATTCCGGTGTCCCGGATGCGAATTTCCACCTGGGTTTCCATGCGAACCATGCTCAGGCTGATGCGGCCCCCCACCAGGGTGTACTTGGCGGCATTGTCGATCAGGATGATGAGCAGTTGCCTCAGGTGGTCCAGGTTGCCCTCCATGTCCACCTGGTCGACATGACCGAGCTTGAAGAACAGCTGTGGGTGTTGTTTCTTGAGGCTCTTCCACACCGACCACGCCACCGCATGCAGGGCCACCGACCCGGACAGGTCTTCCACAACATGGCCTGCTCTGGCAGGCCAGAGCAGGCCATGCACCAGTTTGCCGAGCCGGATGGCTTCCATCTTGACTTCCTCCACCACTTCCTGACGTTCCTGGGTGGGCATTTCAGGGTGACGCTCCAGCAGCTCCATGTTCCCCTGAATGCTGGTGAGGGGAGATTTCATCTCATGGGTGGTGTCTTCCAGCAGGCTTTGCTGGGCAGCATGCAACTGCTGCATTTCCTGCTCCCGGAGTTCCAGCAGCACCTTCATCTCCTTCTGGTTGGTCAGGTCCAGGATGCCGGAGAGCACCAGCACCGGTTTGCCGGTGTCGTCCCGGGAGAACACCCGGTGGCGGCTGTAAAACCACTTCCAGTGCCCGGCCTTGTGGCGGATCCTGAATTCCCGCTCCAGGGTGATGTCGTCTTCCATCAGGGCCACGGTTTCCTGGTGCTGCACGAAGCTTCCCAGGTCCTCGGGATGCAAAATGGCATCCAGTTCTTCTCTGGTCATGGTCTGCACTTCATCGGTGGTGTAACCCAGGGTTTCTTCCAGGTGGCGGTTGGCATACACAATCCGGCCCTGGGTGGTGTCACTCAGGTACATCACTGCAGGGGTGGTGTCCTGAATGCTCAGCAGGAAATGCTGGCTTTCTTTCAGGGCCTGCTCGGCTTTTTTCTGCTCACTGATGTCCTGTGCAGTGGTGCCCACCCCCAGGATGCGGCCATCGGTGGTTTTCACTGGAAAATAATTCAACAACCAGTGCTTCTGTTCTTTGCCGCCCAGCGGATCCCTCTGGTGGTACTCGACGCTCAGCAAAGGCTGTCCGGTTTTCAGCACCTGCTTGAGGGGATCGGAGAGGATGGGATCTTCCGTGACTTCCAGCAGGTGGGCCGCTGGGCTGGAGGTGCCGTTCAGCACCTGCACGTCCAGGTCCACCCCCCTGAGCGCGATGCCGAGGGGCACGTGGTCCAGAATGGCCTGCAGACGGGCAATGGTTTCTTCACCGTTTTTCAGGTTTTGTTGTTCCAGGTGGTGCAGCCGGAAACGTGCAATGGCCAGGGCCACCTGATCGGCAAGGGTCTCCATGAAATCCTGTTCGTCTTCCCGAAACAGCGTCCTGGCTTCCATCTGCAGGAACAGGGTGCCCATGGTTTCACTTCCGACCTTGATGGGCAGAAACGCCAGGGAAGCTTCCGAGAGGTGTTCGCCCAGCCAGGACAGCTCAGGGTGCTTTTCTTGCAGGCTTTTCACCATGGGGTAAAACTGGGCCTGACCAAAGCGGGCCACCTCGCTGTGGGGCAGCAGCGTGTCCAGGCTGCTGTGGGCCAGTTCCTCCACGATGCGGGCATTGACCCCGACGCTGGAGGTGACCAGCAGCTGGGTGTGGTCCACGTTTTTCAGGAAGATGGAGACGTTTTTCAGGGGAAAGACAGGCAGGGTTTCTTCCAGGATCACCCGGGCAATGTCTTCGCTTTTCAGCACAGTAAAAAGCCGCTGGGTGATGCCCCTCAGCACTTTGTTTTCTCCCAGCAGGCGTTCACAGGTGCTTTTGAGGTCATGCTCCTGGGTCTCGCTTTGTTGCAAAGCCAGCAGGGCCTGCTGGAGGGTGTTTTCAGGGGTGAGGTCCTTCAGGTTCATCACGGCCCCGAGCAGTTTTCCCTGACCGTCATGCACTTGCCTTGCGGAACATGAGACCTGCCTGCGCTGTCCATCCTGGGTCTCGATGACCATGGCCTGATCCTGCACCATCTTCCCTTTGAGGATCCGGGTGAGCGGGGTCTCTGAGCCTTTCAACAACCGGAGCCCGTCCGCATGAAACAGCTGGACGTGCACCTCCCACGAGATGGGATGTTCCTGCTGGGAAGACAACCCCAGCAGTGCGCGGGCCACCCTGTTGAGCACAAGCACGTTGCCCCGCGCGTCCGCAAAAAGCACACCCTCCTGGGTGTTGGACAGCAGGCCCATCAGGAACTCAGGTGGATTTTTCAGGTTGCTGAACATCATGGCTCCCCGATGTGGGAAGGGGCTGGAAAAGGGATCATGGTGTCTCCTTGAAGAGCAAAGCCCATCTGACCCTGTGCAGCACAGGTGGTTCATTCCATTTGGTCAGCAAAAGGAAAGGAACAGCGCCAGTGTGCGAATGTGTTCCCGGTTGGCCCCAGCATGCCCTGTTCAGCACCTGCAACACACCTTGCCAGACTCAAGTTGCCCGAGGCCCCGCACGTTCAATCTGTGCACCAGCAGCACATCAAGCGGCAACCTCAAAGCACAGGCCACTGAACGGGCCACCAGCACCCCACCTCTGGGAATGGCCACCACCACCTTGTCAGGGGCTGAATGTTCGAGGTGAAAGTCTCGCTGCAGGCGTGTGATGAGTTGCTCTCCTGCTTCCGTGCGGTTCTGGAACGGCATCCCAGCCACCTCTTTCTGATTCCATGACGGGCAAACCCCACAAAGGGTGAATCACTCACAGCATCATCCTCAGGTGTTACCACCCAGTTACCAACACCCCTTGTCTCTTTGGTCCTGGAGTGAATTTCACAAGGTCACCCATTTGAGCAGACAAATGACAATCAGGCAAAGATGTACGTTCGAGGGTGGCATTCTGGTCCGTTCATCTCTGTGCACTGTTGAAGAGGTCAGGTTCTGCACATGAGGTGCCTGGGTTCTCTGACAACCTGCTTTCTTTTGCTGTCTGTTTTTGCTGTTGGGCAAGGCAAAAGCAACATTTTCCATGGCCTGTGGCAAACAGAGACGTCTGCTCTGGTCAATGCTGGCAATGTTTTGGTCACCCTGTGCTGACACCATGGGCTGGTGAACCGGGCAGGGTTTCTCCCCGGCAGAAAGGGTGAACCATGAAAATTGGAAATGACCAGTCCTGCAAACGACGGGTTCATGCCCACCGCCACCACAATGGCCAGCATGGCCACCCCATCAGATGCAAAGTTGCCCTGCAGCATCCCCCGCACGGTTCGGTACACCACAGGCAGGCCACCCACCAGAAGGGTGAGCAGCCACACCAGGTCGCCAGAATCAGGCAGACCAGCCCCAAAGCGCAAAAGTGCACCTGCAAGCAGCCCCGTCAATGCCAGCAGCACCGGGTTTTCAAGGGTCCAGTTCCAGAGGGCCTGGGGCAATGAGACCGACCGGACCAAATGGTCCGGTCGGTCTGCAGCGTCCAGTGCTTTTTCCGAACACAGCGAAAAATGCTTGAAAACCAGCATGTGCTTCATGTCGCTCCTTGCAGCAGAGGTGAGCCGTTGACCCACTTCTGCCAGCATGTCAGGAGGATTGAAAAGGTTAAACCGCAGGAGTTTTGGGTTTGGAGGCTGGAGGTTCAAAGAGCTTGCCAGGGGCTCCAGGAACACCGATCAGGGGCAGCAGGATTCGGTCGAGGCCCCACTGTCCAGCCACCCGCCAGGCCAGCATCAGGCCGACTGCAGCAATCAGCAAGAGGGGGTTGGTGGACAGCGTCCCGGCGAACAGGAAGTTGGCATTCATCACCCCGCCAAAAAACGCTGCGATTCCGGTGAACAGGCCCAGGATCAATGCAGTTCCGACGAAGAGTTCACCGTAAGCCACCATGAAGGAAAAAAAGGTGGCGTTGGGCAGGGCAACATTTTGGATGAACGAGGCGTACCAGCCGGAAACCTCTGGGTGGTCCCCGTCGGTTTTGGTCAGCGCTCCCTGCAGGAAGCCGGTGAGGGCGGTCCCGGCTTTGTCTCCGACCCACACACCGGCGGGGTTGGTGAGCTTGCCCCAGCCCGCGGTGAGCCAGGTCCAGCCAAGCCAGACACGCAGCAGGGTCCAGAAGATGTTCATGCGGGTGTCGGCGAAGAGAAAACGGGAGAGGGAGGGTTCAGGAATCTGGGTCAGGGTGTCAGTGTTGTTTTTCATGTTGCACCTTCATTTGTGTCTTCAGTCGGGAGATCCAGTTGGTTTTTGGGCCTTCAGGGGGTGGGGTGGCCAGCGTGAAGTGGATGTTTTCTCCTGCAAGCTGGCCTGCTTCGCATTGAACCTGAGGAGCAAAAGGAGGGCGGTCATAAAGGCCAACCCCCGGTTCCTGGCTGGTCAAGGAAGAGGGCTGGGTGCTGATCCATGGGGGAATCAGCGACAGGTTCTTTTTGACCTGCTGGTGCCGTTCGGTTTGTGGATTTTTGGGTTTTCGCATGATGGAACTCCTTGCAGGTGAAATGAAGCCCTGAAAGGTTCAGCCAGTGCGAACCCTTCAGAAAAGGTTTGGGGGCATGTCAGGCAGCCAGGTGATGGTTGATGCGCTTGTAGAACGCCATCAGGTCAAAAGGCCGGTTGCTGTGCTCAGCAGGTCCCCTGAAAAGCAGGTTGCGGATCAACTGCAAGTCGGTCAGGGCAGACACCCGCACGATGGCGGCTTCTGGGGCGTGCTGGTGCACCAGGGCCATCAAATGGGCCCCTTTTCCCTCAGGCAATGCTGAATCCAGCACCACCAGATCAAACATCTGGGTGGAAATCAGGTGTTCAGCTGCCTTGAAATCCTGGGCAGTGTCGGTGTGGTACAGCTCCTAGATGGCAAGACTGAACAGGTGCAGCAGTGCCGGGTCATGTTCCACAATCAAAACGCGAGGTTGGGTGGGCATGGGGCTCCTTGAATTTTTCCTCTGTCAGGAGATGGGAAGGAAGTCCAGAGGGGAGGCTTCCTGCACCGTGTGCCTTCAGGGTAGGCCCCTGTCCTGAAGTACAGGGGGTAAGGATGGTAACCTTTGGTGGAAATGGGACGGACTCTGTTGGCGAATTCAGAGATCATTCCACTAAAGCAAAATTCAGGAAAAGCGTCAGCAAGGGGTGTCTTGCCAATCCATTGTAAAGTACCAGAGAATCAGCAAAACTCCATCATGAAGACACTGCAGCCTTCACACCGAGCCAGAACAATCGTGTTTGGTATGCCCCCGGAAAAGTGGTCCAGTAGAAAATCGAGTGTTCGGCCTTCACCATGGAGGATAGAACATGAAAAAGTCCCGCTTCTTGCCCTGACTACGCACCTCGGGGACGGCCCCGTCGGTGCTGGGCGCTTTACCGAACAACAAATCCTGGACATCCTGCAAGAAGCCCAGAAGGGTGAAACCTCAGTGGCTGACCTGTGCCGCCAGCACAGCATTCACCAGCGCGCAGGCCCCCTTCTGGGTGCCGTTCTGCCCAAGACAGGCCACCTTCTACAGATGGAAGCAAAAATATACGGGCACCACCCCAGACCAAAAGCGCCTCAAGGAGAACGAAAAGCTGCTGAAGATGGTTGGCAAGCTGCAAATGGAAAATGATGCCATGAAGACGGTGATCCGAAAAAAGTACTGAACCCGTTCCAGAAGCGAGAAGCAGCCAGGGATCTTCAGGACGGTGGAGTCAGTGAGCGGCAGGCCAGCGGACTTTTGCACACCAGCCGCAGTGTGCTGAAGTACCGCCAGAAATGTCCTGGTGAGCGACAAAGCCCATGCTGTACGAAGACCAGCTATTCCTAAGGCAACGGGCAATCATCGAAACCATCATTGATCAGCTCAAGAATATTTCCCAGATTGAGCACTCCAGGCACCGCAGTCCGCAGAACTTTGTGGTGAACCTGCTGTGTGGCCTGATTGCGAACAGCCACCAGCCCAAAAAACCTTCCCTGCCCATTCACAGGGAAGGTCTGGTCGCTGCTTAACCCGAACTGACGTTTGTTTAGGGTTTTGTTTAGGGCAGGCCATCTCAAACAAAACAATCTTTAACAATTTATGACATCCGGGAAACGGTGCAGGGCAATCTGCGGTTCTGGCTTTTGTTTGCAGAGGACAGCAACCCTGCTGCAGCGACAGCCATCCAGAAAAAGGCCAGAAGGCAAAGAAAACAACCCCACAAATGAGGAAGATGAGGAGATTTTGGAAGGGCACCCCTTCGCGGAAACGATTCCACGAAACGGTTGACAATGGGTGTGCAACAGACTTTAATCAGAAAGTAAACCCAAAACAACACTGCTGCACGCAGATCACCCTCAGGGTGGTGCTGCCGTCTTCACCTTCGAAAGGATTCTCTTGAGTCACCACAAATCCACCCTTTACCTGACCCTCTTGCTGGCCCTCAGTTCCTGCGCCACCCAGACGGTCACCCCACAGCAAAAAGCCCCGGCCAACATCCAGACGCAGGCGAACGGGAACCTGCAGGTGTACTACAAGAAACCCACCGCCTGGGGAAATGCCAACATTCATTACTGGAACACCGT
>NZ_BMOD01000051.1 GCF_014646895.1 Deinococcus roseus | reverse complement strand
CTACACGACTGGCGCGCCCGCCTCAAATAGCATTGTTGGCCCGGAGTACCAGGCCATTTTTAGATTTTTGTCCTGTACAGAGGTAAAGGTGTTTTGGATAAACTGAGAAACATGGCGTGCCAGACAAACAAGATCCCAACCGCTTTTCATTTCCCTTTTCGGCTGTGTTTTTAGAAATACCGTGTGGCAAAGCAAAATTCTGGTCTTAAGACTGAAAAAAACGTTCCAGAACGACAAGGACCTCACGTTGCGGGTAAAACCGCCCCTTGGCATGGACGGGCTGACCTTTCACCCCCATTTGCCCTTAAAACACCACCGGACCGAGGCTGGAACGCTCCCACATGCGGCTCAGCTGACCTTGCAGACTTCCCCAGTCGTCATCCAGCACCTGCTGAACCCCTGCCCGTTCCTGACGGGGCAAATCCACAAACCAGAATTTGAGTTCTGGCATCAGGTACCTGACGAAAGCCATGCACTGGGGCAGGTTGATCGCCAGCGGGTTCTGGGTGAGGGTCACCTTCCCCACGTTCACGGCAGTGGCCACCCCGTGGGCAATCAACAGCATGCTCTTCAACTTCGGTTTGTTGCCAAAAGGAGCGGACTGGGCGAGGTCCCCGGTTTCATGCTGCCGTTTGGCGAAATACCCCATGCGCACCATCACCTCAATCATCCCCACCGGGATCCCCATGGCCAGAAAATGCCGGAAGTCGTAGTTGTGGGTGTACATCTGTGTGGAAACATCCCCCACCGTCAGCCCTTTTGAGGTGAACGCTCCCACCTGCAAGAACTGCAACAGGGGCATGAACGGTACCGGCAACCCCCGGGTGGTGGACACATCGGAGAGCAGGTGCCCGTATTGCCGGGCAAGGGCATCAAACACGTTCATCCCCGCTGTGCCGTGAATGTTGTTCGCTTGCACGATCCACTGCCCGTTGCTGTCGATGGCCGAGAAGGTCCCCTTCATGATGTCCATCACCCCGAACAAAAAACCCAGGATGGGATCATGCCCCAGGGACTGAAACCGGTGCGTGTGCGGGTTGAGCCCCTCGATGATCTGCTGGAGCCCTGTGTTCATGCTGGGGTCGTAAGGCACCTTCATGTACTTCTCCAACTTGCGGATCTCCCCGGGAGGCAGGCTCTCGTTGATGCGGGTCCGCACCCAGTTGGCCAGCGGACCACCGGCAGAGCTTTTGTCCCCCAGGAAGTTGGAGTGCATGGGCATTTGCACCAGGAAGACATCCACCAGGGCCGCCAGGATCCCGGCCACCACCGCAATGCCCACATCCAGGAGGTCCAGCCGGTGCAGTGAACGCAGGTCTCCTCGCACCACCGCGAGTCGGGCCTCCACCCTCAGGATGTCTTCTTCGCTGAGCAGGTCCGTGAACACCGCCGGTCGATCCTGGTTTTCCCGAGCTTGTTGCAGCAGCTCATCCCAGGAACCGACCTGCAAAGGAGCACCCTGCTGCTCCTTTGCAGTGACAGGCGAACCTTGCACTTTTTTGCTTTGAGGCAGGGCAAGGTTCAGGGAGCGCAAGAGGTCCTCAGCCTGCGAGATGCTGTCTTCGATGCCCTGGGCATCTTGACTGGCCTGCTTCAGGCTGTCCAGTTGCTCTTTCTGGAACCGCAGCACGTCCAGCTGGCCTTGCAGGTCCCCGTCAGGCTTCTGTGGCAAGGCCGCCCGCCCCCAGGTCCTCTTGCATGTTTTTGATGGCGTCACTGAGCACGATCACCAGGCGCTGCAGGTAATCCCGGCGCTCCTGACCCTCATGCATCTCGCTTTGCAGTTGCTCGATCAGCGCCTGGTGTTTGAGCATGGCGTCTTGCAACAGGGCCCTCTCCCGGTCCAGCAGGCGTTTGTGGTTGCGGCGGTTGATCACCGCGTAACCCCCCACCGCCAGTGCAGCCACAGGCAGGGCTGCCACGGCCAGTCCGGCCACCATGCCTCCACCGATCACAGCACCCACCCCAGCCAGTCCAGAGGTGAGGGCGGCAGCCCCGGTGGTTCCGGTCACTGCGGCCGCTCCAATCCAGGCAGCACTGGCGGCCCCACCAGCCAGGGTGCCGACCACCGCGCCAAGCACATCAGGGATGCTGCTGGTGGCCAGGGTGCGGGTTTTTTGTTGCAGGGCCATGCTGGCTTCACTGAGGATGCGTTCCACCGGGACAAGGGCTTCAAGGTTTTGGTAGTTCTTTTTTCGTGCCATGTGGGTTACGCCTCCAGGAAGGGGTAAAGAAGAAACACGCCCAGTCATCTCATCATATTGTCATTTCCATGATTCGATCCTTACAGCAATCCCTCGAGGAACTGGACCGGGCAGTGCCTGTTCACCCGCAGGAGTTGATGAACCTTTCGCACTGGGTCCACCATGAAGCATCAAAAAAAGGGTTCCTTGCAAGCCAGATTGTATGGGTGTCGGAAAGTGTGCTGGCCGGTCAGTGCGCCATTTGTTTCACCCCTGACCCCTCACCCAGCAAATGCAAAAAAAGGTGTTGAGCTGACCCGGCCCAGCTGTGTCCACCCTTCCACCTCGCCGACCATTTCACAGTCTGGAACGTTGCAGGGTCTGCCCCATTGTTTTCTGAGGAGGCACAGCCATCAGCCCCTTTGCACCCATTGGATGTCCAGCATGGTTTTCGGGAACCACACGAGTTGGCATGGAGTCCCCCAACTCTCCGCAAAGAAGGTGAGGGAAGAGGTGGGACCTTACAATGAATCCTGACGGGAAAACCCCCGAAGACCGAACACATCCAGGTGAACCCATGACTGAATTGAACATTCCCCTTGAGAAGCCCACCAGCAAAATGGGCTGGACCTTGCTGCTGGTCACTTTGCTGTCCCTGCTGGCACTGACCCCAGCCCACGCCCAGTCCAATGGGGCGGTGGTCCTGCAGACCGTCACTGGACATGAAGCTTCTGTTGACGCAGTGGCCTACAGTCCCGATGGCAATACCGTGGCTTTTGCGGGAACCAGCTATGTGTTCATCGGCCAGGCTTCCACAGGAAAAGTCATCGGGGTGCTCTCCGGTCACACCTCCAGTGTCACTGCCGTGGCGTTCAGCCCGGACGGACGTCAGGTGGTCACCGGAAGCATGGACCACACCGCCAAAATCTGGAACGTCAGCACCGGAAAAACCCTCAAAACCCTGACCGGTCACACCAATGTGGTTTCATCGGTGGCGTTCGGTCCGGACGGACGCCAGGTGATCACCGGCAGCTGGGACAAAACCGCCAAAATCTGGAATGCCCAGACCGGTGAGTTGCTCAACACCCTCAATGGGCACACCAGTTCTGTGTGGTCGGTGGCATTCAGCCCGGACAGCCTTCAGGCAGCCACTGGAAGCATCGACGGGTCGGTGAGGATCCTGGATGTGATCAGCGGAGAAACCCTCAAGACCCTCTCTGGACAGACTTCGGTGGTCCGTTCGGTGGCGTTCAGCCCGGACGCTCGCCAGGTGATCACGAACAGTGGAGACACCGCCCGGATCTGGAGTGTTGACACCGGTGAGTTGCTCACCACCCTCAAAGGGCACTTCGCTGATGTTCTTTCTGTGGCGTTCAGCCCCGATGGCAGGCGGGTGGTCACCGCAAGCTTCGACCGGACGGTGAGAATCTGGGACGTTGAGACTGGAGAAACCCTCAAGGTGCTCTCTGGCCACACCGAGAACGTCAATGCCGTGGCGTTCAGCCCCAACGGCAAGCAAATCATCACCGGGAGTTACGACATGACCGCCCGAATCTGGAGTGTTGACACCGGTGAGCAGCTTCAAACCTTCAAAGGGCACACCTCCAGTGTCAATGCCGTGGCGTTCAGCCCCGACGGCAAGCAAATCATCACGGGAAGTCACGACATGATCGCAAAAATCTGGCGTGCAGACACGGGTGAGTTGCTCAAAAACCTCAATGGGCACACGGGATGGCTGTACACAGTGGCGTTCAGTCCGGACGGACGCCAGGTGGTCACCGGAGGCTGGGACAACACCGCCCGAATCTGGCGTGCAGACACAGGTGAGTTGCTCTACACCCTGACTGGCCACACCGAGAATGTCGAAGCAGCAGCATTCAGCCTGGATGGGAGGCGGGTGGTCACCGGGAGTTACGACCACACCATCAAAATCTGGAGTGCGGAGACCGGTGAGCTGCTCAAAACCCTCAATGGTCCCACCGATGGTGTGGAGGCCGTGGCGTTCAGTCCGGATGGCCGTCAGGTCATCGCGGGGAGTTTCGACAAGACCGCCCGAATCTGGAGTGCCAACACCGGTGAGTTGCTCAAAACCCTCACCGGTCACACCTCTGAGGTCGATGCGGTGGCCTTCAGCCTGGATGGACGTCAGATGATCACCGGAAGTTGGGACAAAACCATCAGAATCTGGAATGCTCAAAATGGCCAGTTGCTCCAGACCCTGGGTGCGTCCAGCCCTTACTTTCAGGTCGGCAAGGATGGCAGTGTGTTGGTGCATTCGGACTGCATGACTGTGCAGAGAGTCCAGATGCTCACGGGCACTGTGCTGGGGGAGTGGACCCTGGGGGACACCTGTTTCTCCCGATTCCAGGTGTCTCAGGATGGCCGGCAACTGGTCACGAACACCGGCCAGTTGAGGGATGCCAGCACCGTTACCATTTTCGGGTTCAAGAATTCCCAGCAGGCGTTCTTTTGAATCCGTTGCTGTTTCTCAATCCCTGCCAGCACACTTCCGTCACACGGCCCTCCGCACCGCCAGTGGACAATGGAGCATGAACACACTCCCCTTTGCCCTGGTGCTCTTCCTCTCCACAGCCCTGGCGGCACCCACCACCGTTCCCTGCACCGGGAACCTGCAGTTCTCCTACAACGACCCTCCCATGATCGAGATGAATGGCTTCAAGGTGCCCGTCAGCCTGTACATCACCTTCCCCGCAAAGTTCCCCAATCCAGCCCAACAAAAATACATCTCAGCCCCTTACACCATCAAATGCAAAACCTTCACCGCAACTGCGGACAAAACCACCTTCAAGATAACCGGCAACATCTACACCACCCTCCAGCAGCTGGTGGCCCCTTTCAAAGAAGACGAAGGGGAGTACGATGCCGTCCCAGGGAAGATGGTGCTGGTGTACGACGGGGACTTTGTTTACCCGGCCCTCAGGGAAGACTGGTACCAGGACCGGGTGTTTTTCACCCTGCACAAAAACCAACTCCAGTTCGAAATGGAAGGCAGTGGGGAGCTGATCAAAGACGACGTGATCGGCTACCGCATCAACAAAGGCCTCCTGAAGCCCATCTGGTTTGAGGGTGAACTCACCAAAACCGTGACTTTCAAAAGCACCGACCTGGTGGAGGTTTTCGTGAAAGGGGAACACCGGGGCCTGGATTACCTCAGCCTGGATTTCAAGACCAACACCGTGCAAATCAAACTGGGGGTACCGTTCCCCAACAAGTGATGGGTTCACCCAGATTGCTTCGGTTTGAGGGGTTCCCAGGGTTTCCAGGTGAGCCTGAACCCCCACTCCCCCTGCCTCCAGGTGTGTTCGGTCATGTCTTCTTGTGATGCGGAACGGGCGTGCTCCAGGGCAGCCCTCCACCAATCTTGGTACACCTCCAGGGGCACTTTTGGCCCCCGTTCATGCACTTCTCTGAGGTGCCACAGGGTCTGGAAGAACGGCCACCAGCTGGCCGCGTCCAGCAAGACGCCATCCCTGGAAATCTCCAACTGCCCAATCACCTCCGGTGAACGCCAGTGGCCCACGCCCAGCCGGTCCATCTCGTCCACAGAGATGTTGAAGTGAGGCCGCTCCACCACCTCACCCCCCTCTTCCCGCTCTGCGAGGACCAGCATGTGGTTCAGCAGTTCCAGGCTGGCCAGGGTGTCCCCAAGGGCATCGTGCCGCTGGTAATCGGTGGGCAGGGTCCCCAGGGTCATGGCGGCCTGCCAGCAGGCCTCACCCAACTTCAACCACTTGTGGCCGTCATAACGGCCATTGACCATCTTTGCCCGGCCATATAAGGGCGCAGCCAGCCGCATCAGGCACGTCCAACCCTCCGCCTGGGTCACAGTAGTCCAGGGGAGCCCGGCATGCAGGTGGGTGTCATACAGCCGCCCCAGGTCAAAAGGGGCATTGTACGCCAGGGCAGGCTTGCCGTGCAGCACCGAATAAAGCTGTGGGTACACTTCAGCAAACGCAGGGGCCCCCACCAGGTCCTCCATGCTGATGCCGTGGATTTTCTGGGCCTCCGGGCTGATCGCCATCTTGCTGGGATGGATCAGGGTGTCCAGGAGGATGTTCCCCAGGCCGTCCACAATGCCGAGGCTGATCACCTCCCCCCGCAGGCTGGTGGTTTCGGTGTCCAGGATCCGCCAGTCCTCCCGGGGGTACGTGCGGGCAAAGTCCAGCAGCGCCCGCCGGGCTTCAAGTTCTGCAGCTCTGGCGTCCAGCAGGAACTGCCCGTGGCGTTCCTCTGCATCTGCCTCCTCCTGCCTTTCCCGCTCCAGCTCCTGGAGCAAATCCAGGGCCCGCTTCTGGTCCTGTTTCCTCTGCCGGGTTTGCTCCATGCTCCTCTGCTGGGCCTCCGTGAGCTTGCGTTTGGGTGTGGCTTCACTCCTGCGGTACAGCCCGGTCACGTACTCCCGGTTCGGCCCATACGCCAGGGTGGCCACCGGCTCCCCCACCGGTTTCAGACCCTCTTTCCCCAGCTGGGTTTTGGTGGTCAGGTCGTGAGGGACTTCGGCCCACCTGCGGTAATGGGGCTTTTCATCAGGCATGGGGCATTGTACCAGCGGTTCCCTGTCAGGACAGCTTTTTTGGCAACAAGCTGGGTCTGCCCGAACGCTTCCTTCTGGGCTTGATTCGCTGCGCACCGCTTGATCCAGACCTCACCCTGCTGGAAGGGTGCTTTTTGCAGCCCATGCCCTATGCTGGAGGGGATGCGTTGCACGGCCTGCACCCAGAATTACCCGGATTCCCTCCAGAGATGCCCGTATTGCGGGCAGCCGAATCCAGACCTTGTCGGGCAGACCCATCCCCTCAAAATTGGGACGGTGCTGCAAGGGCGGTACAGAATGGAACGGGTGCTCGGTGAGGGTGCGTTCGGCATCACCTACCTGGCCACCCACACCACCTTGCAAGTCCAGTTCGCCCTCAAAGAACTCTTCCCGGAAGGAGCGATCCGGCAGGGCAACAACGTGGAGGACTCAGCTGCACTCCCCGATGTGGACCTGCAACGGCTCAAAAACAGCTTCCTGCAAGAAGCCCGCACGGTCGCCCAGTTCAAGCACCCCAGCATTGTGCAGGTCACCGACGTTTTTGAGGAGAACGGCACCGCCTACATGGTGATGGCTTACCTCTCCGGACAGAACCTCGCTGAAGTCACCGAGCAGGGGAAACTCCCGGTGAAGAAGGTCGAAGACATCGCCTGGGAACTCGCAGGGGCCCTGAAAGTCGTGCACGAAGCGGGCCTGCTCCACCGGGACATCAAACCCGAAAATGTCATCCTGGAAAGCACAGGCAAAGCCGTTCTGATTGACTTCGGCAGTGCCCTGGAATGGACCGGAGGCCGAATCACCCCGGCAGACCGCCTGGTCACCCCGGGCTTTGCACCCCTCGAGCAGTATGCCAGTCAGGCCAAACTCGCCCCCTACACCGACCTGTACGCCCTGGGGGCCACCCTGTTCTATTTGCTCACCGGTGATCCCCCACCCGACGCCGTGAGTCGCACCAAAGGCACAGGGTTGCCGCAGATGCCCAGAAGCACCCCCGAGAAGCTGAAAACCAGCATCCTCAGCCTGCTGGAAGTGGACGTCAAAAACCGCCCCCAAAGTGCCGATGCCTTCCTGCGAATGCTCAGTGCACCCAGTGCACCAGAAACACCCCCCACCTCCCGGCCTGCACCCTCAAAAGCCGCCCCCACAGGCAAGAATTACACCTGGGTGTGGGTGGTCGGCCTCATCCTGCTCGGCAAAGTCATCTTCGGTGCAGGCCCGGGCAGGGACATTCAGAACCAGGCGCAGTTCACCCCGCCAGCACCCCAAACCCCGCAAGATCCCCCCACCCAACCCGAACCCAGTGTCGAACCTTCCGTCCCACCAGACCCTGCCCCGGACACCCAGGTGGAGACCCCAGGCACCGAGGACGGATGGATCCTGCCCGACGATGAGACCGCAAGGGAAGAAACCACCCCAGAACCTGCCGAACCCAACCCACCTGAAGACCTCCCACAGATCGTCCCGGACAACCCGGACCCTCCTCAGCAAGCCGAAACCCCACCTGCACCGGCTGAACCCCAGGAGGAAGCGGTGGCTCCACCCCCCTCCCGGCCCAAAGGGACCTTCTCCCTCGGGGACACCCAGGAGCATGTGAAAAAGGTGATGGGGGTGCCGGACGCGCCCGGTGAGGACATCTGGCAGTACGAATCCAGCACGGTGGAGTTCACGGATGGACGGGTGTCCGGCTGGGGCAATTACAGCCACAACCTCAAGGTGGTGCTTGAGTCCACCCGTCCAGGCACCGCAAAAAGCTTCACCCTCGGGGACTCCATGAACACGGTGCTCCTGGCAATGGGCACCCCGGACAGTTACTCTCCGGACGTGTGGCAGTACGAATCCAGCACGGTGGAGTTCACGGATGGCCAGGTGTCCAGCTGGGGCAATTACAGCCACAACCTCAAAGTCAAAGCCACCCCCAGGCAGAAGGCCAGCAAACCACAGTTCACCCTCGGGGACACCCAGGACACGGTGCTCTCAGTGATGGGCACCCCCGACAGTCCGAGCGAGGACGTCTGGCAGTACGAATCCAGCACGGTGGAGTTCACAGATGGCCGGGTATCCGGCTGGGGCAATTACAGCCACAACCTCAAGGTGGTGCTGGAATCCACCCGTCCAGGCACCGCAAAAAGCTTCACCCTCGGGGACTCCATGAACACGGTGCTCCTGGCGATGGGCACTCCGGACAGTTACTCTCCGGACGTGTGGCAGTACGAATCCAGCACGGTGGAGTTCACGGATGGCCAGGTGTCCAGCTGGGGCAATTACAGCCACAACCTCAAAATCCGTTAACCCTTATGGTGACGCTTGCCCCACTTCGACCCGCAAGGGAGGCGGGTCAACCGGCACCCCCCAGAGCCGGTAGGTGGAGGGGGAAACGGACCGCATACCGTTCCCCTGACCGTCCAGGTGGGCCACCAGGTCCACCGAGAAGCACCCGAGAGGGCTTTTTGCAACCAGGGAGGTCCGGTGAAGGGTGTGTCCGTGCAGGGAGGAGAAGCCCTCCCCCTCTGACACATCTGCTCCTAAGGGAAGGTCCTTCAGGACAGTGTGACAGGTCATGGGTCCCAGTTGAAAAGCACCCCCTTAAATCAGCACTTCGGCATCCAGCCCGCTGGCATGCCACAGCAGCAGGCTGGTGAGGCTTCCTTCTGCGGCACTGTTACGGGTGTGCCCCAGGAGGTCCGGTTCGGTGGGGTGGGTGATCAGCCACAGCAGAAAAGGAATGCTGGAGGGTCCCACCACTTCGTTGAGGTAACAGGTGGCCACCACCTGCACGCTGACCTCTTCATCCGTCAGCAAGCGCTCCCGGATCCCATGGTCCAGGTTCACTTCCTGCAAAGTGGAGGCCTTGCCGGTGATGTTCCACCGCACCCAGTCCTCCGGGTCCCGGAAGAGGGACTGGTAAAATTCCACGTGCCTGCCCCCCTGCAAGTCCATCAGGAGGGTGCCGGCCTGGCAGCGCACCATGGGGTCCACGTCCTGCACCCCCTCACGGAGCACTGGCAGCAGCAGGTCTTCCGGAAGGGAGAACAGCTGCAACTTCACGTCCCCCCAGCCGGTGCGGTCTTCACTGTGGGCCATCTCAAGGAGCACTTCTCGAATGTCCTGTTCTGAAGGCAATTCGGTCACAGTCACCCCCTGAAAGGAAGGAAGGGGGAGCTTTCCCCCCTGGCCTCACTGCTCATTGCACGGCACCCCGTCCCCATTGGGATCGAGGCCGTAAGGGTCCCGCTGGTCCTTTGTGGCGGCCAGTTGCATGAACAGGTACGCCACCTCAATGCGGGCGAAATCCTTGCAGGTCACCACCACTTTTGAGTCTTCCAGGAAGTACTTTTTGGTGTTCGGGAGGTCGTTGATGTTGGTGGTGAAGTACACCACGGTCTCCCCATCATGAAGGGTGGCGAACAGGTAGGTGGGTTTCCCGTAAAGCACGGTGGTTTGACGGCGGGTTGGGGGGCTGCTCTCAATGGTCGTCCAGGTGCCGAGGGCCCGCTGGGCGGCCGGGATGTGCTGCTCCAGCCACTGGTTGATGGTGCTTTCAGCGGTGGCCAGGTCCATCCGCAAACTCCCGCAGGCCAGCGCAGTGAAGCTGCAATGCTCGGAGGTGACCAGCAAAGTGCTTTTCAGTGCGGTCTGCAGGTCGGCCAGAGTGGAGGTGGCGGGTGCAGTCTGGCTGGGTGCCGGGGTGGGTGTGGGTGCGGGTACTGGGGTGGGTGTGGGTGTGGGGGACTGGTGGCAGTGGTAATCCCCGGTTTTGCTGTTGCGGTGGCAGCCGTTCTTGTCCAGTCCACCTGGATGGGCGTGTGCGAGGGTGCTGGTGAGGATGAGGGCGATCAGGAAAGGAAGCGTCTTCATGGGGCTCCTCCAGGGTGCTGGTCCTGCTGGGTTCTCACAGGTGAAAGAAGGATGGGTTGGAGGCCAGACGGATGGTTCCTGCCTGCCCTGCATTTTGCGAAAGCCACAACTGGATGGGTCCCGGTTCATCTGGAGCCGCAAATGATGTTCTGCAAGCCGCAGAAACGGTTGGGGGATTGCAGGTAAGCGCGAAGGGGCCATCCCTGAAGCATGTATTCATCGTCAAAATCTGCTTCCCGGTGGTCCCCATTGAGGATTTCATACTCGCCCGAGGTGAGGGTCAGGTACGCACTGTCCTCATACAGGGACTCTTGCGCATAAAGCCCTTCGAAGGGGCCATCTTGCAGCAGGTACCAGGTTTCAACGTGTTTGGTCTCAAGTTGAGGCAGTAAGGTGAACACCCGCCTGTACTTCCTGGCAATGCTGTAGATGGGAAACGCTGTTTCATACACCGAGATGGAGAACAGTTCGGGCCGTGACTTCATCTTAGCGAGGTGGATTTCATGGCCCTTCACCTGGTACTTCCAGATGAAGGCAGGGGTGCCCCGGTCATGGAAGTCATCGATGTAGCGGTCGACCTGTGCCCCCGTGGGATTCTGAACGAGCTTCCACAAGTACGTTCCGCCGTCCGGTGCTGGGGAGCAGGAGGAGAGCAGCAAGGTCAGGAGACCAAGGCAAATCCAGGTCTGGAACGGGACGGGGCACGGACGGGGCACAGGCATGCTTTTATTATGGTGGAAAGGTGAGGGCCTTGCTGCCATCTGGCTGAATCAAAGCATCCCCCTTATCGTCCCAACGCGTTTTCTCGCCATTCAGCATAGAACCTGTTGAAAAGCTGTTTTTGTGCATCCAGCACCGCTGCTTTGAACCCTTCTGGGGTGTACTTTCCAGTGAACGTCAGAAAGTCACGGTAAATGGGGATGCTGAACTGGTGCCGGCCGTTGAGGACCGTGGGCACGTTGTTGTACGGGCTGGATTTGGCTGGCAGGACCTCTTTGATGATCAGGTCGTTGTAAATCACTTCGAATTCCAGGGTGGCAAGGTAGGTGTCTCCCTGCTGGGTTGCCATCAGGTCTGTGCCCACGTACAGGATGCAACTGTAATCGTTGGTTTTGAGGTCGCTGCTGACCAGGGTGATCTTGAGATCTTTTTCGATGGCTTCAAGCAGGTCAGGATCACGTTTCCCATTGATGTAAGCCATGGGTGAGGTGGGAAGTTCACAGATGGCACTGTCGTGGAGTTTTTCAATGTTGGGAACCGCCTGGGTGGCCCATGGGGGACTCAGGACTGCGGTGGTTTCTGCTGTGGCCCAGCCTGACAGGAACATCAGGGTGAGCCATGAAACAGGGTTGAATTTCATGCATCCTCCTGTGGGCATTATCCAGTTTTTGTGTGTCCAGATGAAGGTGTCTTGCACCCTGATTTTGTCAAATTGGACCGCAGGGAGGCAGAATCGGATTGAAGGACCGGTTTCACCTCAATGGAGGTGTTTCCAGGGGAATCTGGATGGTGTGCTGGAGCAAGGCAGTAAGGTGTGTTGCCTGGAAAGGATTGTGGGCACGCTGGCCTGAATCAGATTGAACATCGGGCGTGGTGGAATGGGGCACTGTCTGTGAGCAACCCCATGCGGATGACGGGATGCTCAGTGGGGGTCATGCTGTCCGAATGGCAGATGATGTTCTGCTCCATACAGAATATGATGGGGAAATGAGTGAACATGACCAGCAGCCCACCGAGGACACCACGCAGGAGAACACCACCCCCAGCTGGGCCACGGACCTGCTGAAGATTCAGGTGCCACAGGTACTGCCGGAAGGGGTGCTCCGTCAAATCGAACTCATGGACCGCGTCATCCCTGTGCCTCATTTTGAGCTTCCCCTGCTGGATTGGACCAGAATCGCCGACCAGATCCACCAGCAGCTGCAGCCCATTCTGGCACATTACAGGCAGGCCATGGAGACAGCACATCAGGCCTTCCATGGCCCGGGCGGGTTGCAAGACCAGATGCTGCAACTGAAGCATTCCATTGACCTGGCCACCCAGATCAACATCACCAGCTTCCTTCCAGACGAAGAAACCCTTGAAAAACTCAGGATCGAAATGGGGCAGTACCACCAGGTGCTGGACACGGCCTCCACAAGGGGCTGGCTGGTCGAAATGGTGCTGGGTTTTCTGCCCTGGGATGTGGCCCGCACGTTCATGGATCTGTACCTCGATGAACAGTTTGATGAGGCCGACACCCAGGTGCTGGAGTACTTCCAGCATCGTGCAGACCACCTGCTGGATGTGGTGAAGACCGCCATGTTTGAATCCCTGCCGGCGGACGACGCAGCATACCGCTTCTCCCGGTTCGAGCCCACCGTGCTGGCCCTGAGGGATGAAGATGAAAAAGGCTACCGGTACTCTGCGGTGGCGATGTACGCCGAAGCCGAAGGGTACTTCGCGGACCTTGCGGTGGCCCGGGGCCTGATGAACCCGGGGGACTGGAAGAACCTGCTGTACAGGAACACCACAACCAGCAACACCAGTCGGTCCAACATCATTCAGGGCCTGCTGCAAACCATTCCCACGCCACCCATTGTGCACTGTCCACCAAACGATAGTGCGACCTGCAAAGGGTCGGAGAGGAATGCCGGTGAACATCGGACTTTGTGGTACCCAAATGCCCCTATCTGAGCATGCAA
>NZ_BMOD01000050.1 GCF_014646895.1 Deinococcus roseus | reverse complement strand
TGTAGGTGTTGGTCTTTCTGCGTGTCATGCTCACTCCATTCTGATCTGTGTTCTCGGAGTGTGCAAAAGTCTAACAGGTTCACTGGCGAAAGAGGCTGTCACGTCAGAACCAAAATGGTAAGTGGGTTGGACTGACCGATACGGTTGCGGTCAGCGGTATTCAGAACTCCCACCGGGTCACAGATGGCACCCACCCCCAAGCGTTTGAGTCCTCTCAGGTCAACAGGGTAAGCCCCATGCACCCCACTTCGGTGGTATCTGAACCGCAAGGAACGGGGACGGTGCAGGGGGTAAAGGAATGTGGAAAAAGCGAATGTCGGCCTGTAATGGGCCGGATAGGGCCGCGACAGCGGAGATACCCAACCTAAAAGGGCGCTGACTTCCATTCATGGTCTTCCTCGGATTTGAACATCCTGATCGCATTCACCCAAGGAGAAGTTAGACAATGCTAGTCATTGAACAGACCAGGGGACAACCTCTGAAATGGCAGAATATCAACTGGACTGCCGTTGAAGGGGAAGTACGGCGACTTCAGGAAAGAATCTTCCGAGCCGCCCAGAATGGGGAACACGCGAAGGTCAAAAACCTTCAAAAGCTCCTCGTTCGCTCAACCGCCGCAAAGATGCTGGCGACCCGTCAGGCGACCCAGCAGAACCAAGGCAAGCACACTCCGGGGGTAGACGGCGTGGTGATAGACACGCCGGAAGCCCGTGTTCAACTTCTTGAAGAAGGTCTGAACCTGAGAGGCTACCGACCCATGCCCGTCCGAAGGGTCTACATCCCAAAGGCGAACGGGAAAACCCGTCCGTTGGGGATTCCAACCATCAAAGACAGGGTGATGCAGGCCATCGTGAAATTCGCACTTGAGCCGGAATGGGAATCTCGTTTTGAGGCCAACTCTTACGGATTCAGACCGGGAAGAAGCACGATGGATGCGATCACTGCCATCCACACCACCATGAACCAACGCGGTTGCAGCGAATGGGTGCTGGACGCCGACATCAGCGGGTGTTTTGACAACATCAGTCATGACGCCTTACTGAAGAAGCTCCCGGTATTTACGACTGTGATTCGCCGCTGGCTCAAGGCAGGCGTGGTGGAGTTCGGCAGAAGGAAAGATAGCCAATCAGGAACGCCACAGGGCGGCATCATTTCGCCGCTTCTGGCAAACATTGCCCTTAACGGTCTGGAACGGCTGTTCGGAGCGGAAAACGCCAGGGGGAAACCTGTTTCCCCGGCCTTGCGAAAGGGACTCAACCGGGGTCTGAGTGTCATCCGCTATGCGGATGATTTTGTGGTCACTGCGCCCTCAAAAGAGGTGCTGGAGGAATACGTGATGCCCAAACTCACGGATTTCCTGCGGCAACGCGGTCTGGAACTCAGCGAAGCAAAAACCCGCATCGTGCATGTGGATGAGGGCTTTGACTTCCTGGGTTTCACGGTACGCCGCTTCAAAGGAACCCTGCTCACCAAACCCCAAAAGGAAAAGGTGTTGCACCATCTCAGAAGCATCAAAACGTACCTGAAACGCCACCATCAGACCGAAGCAACACAGGTAATCCACGACCTGAACCCGGTCATCCGGGGATGGTCAAACTATTACCGACACTGTGCCGGAAAAGGAAATTTTGACAAGGCAGACCACCGAACGTGGGAAATGTTATGGGTGTGGGCAAAACGTCGCCACCCCAACAAACCCGCCAAGTGGGTCAAGCAACGGTACTTCCGCAATGACGGCCTCTGGACTTTCCACGAAGGCAACGCGCAACTTCTGCGCCGCTCGGCCACACCAATCACCCGGTTCACGAAGGTTGAAGGACGTTCATCACCCTTTGACCCAGCGATCAGGGAGTATTGGCGAATCCGGCAGAAACGGAACGTGGCGCGTCAGACACATCAGAAAGATAGGCTCGCATTACTGCGTATTCAGGAGGGAATGTGTGGACTGTGCCGTCTTCCGCTGGACGCGGAAGACACGGACAACCACCATGTTTCACCAAAACATGCTGGGGGGCCGGATACGTTGGATAACCGGATGTTGGTGCATCGCTGGTGCCACCATGCTCATCACCAGCGAGTTGGGTACAAGGGCTTGAAGGCTTGAGCCGTGTGCGGTGAAAGTCGCACGCACGGTTCTGAGGGGGCTGGGAGAGCCGTAAGGCTCACCCGGCTACCCGGCGTGGAGTGTCAATGTAACAGACCAACTTTTCACGCTCCAACAAAGCTGTCAGGACTGAGCCGTTGTTGCTCAACCACTGGAGTTGATCACGTCCGATGTCCACTCAGACACACTTTTGCTGGCAGAGTCAAAATTGACCCCCAGCATCAGCACCTGTTTCCCCAGGTACTTTTCTCCATAGCCAGCCCCTCTGATCTGCTCCAGGGCCTCCTGAGCTGTGCCGTCCAACTTGAATTCGAAGATGAAGACTTGATTCGACAGTTCAATCACCGTGTCCATGCGGCCTTTGCTGGTTTGCACCTGGCTGAGGGTGGGCAGGCCAGTGGACACCAGCATCAGGTGCATCAGAGAATTGAAAAAGGCTTCTTTCCGGGGAAAGATTTCGTAAGGCACTCCGGCCAGGGTGGCATTCACTCCCTCAAAAAAGCCCTCCCAGTTCTGATGCAGCAGGGCATCCCTTAAAGTGACTCCCAGCAACCCTGCCTGACTGTCCTGGTGATCTGTGTATTCCTGGAGCAGGTTCTGGGCAAAAGCCACCCGGACTTCCTCATTGGGAAAGCCCAGGGTGTAACTGGTGCCATAAATGGAGGGCTGAATCTCTTTGAGGGTCAAATATCCCGTCTGGAACATGATCGAGATGGGATCCAGGTGTTCCACACTGGAGGTGCTGACCACCTGCTCTCCAGCCCGGAGGTGCTCCAGTTGAAAGGGGGTGTAACCTTGCTTTCGGACCAGTTTCATCAAAAAGGTGGGGGTTCCCGTTTCGTACCAGTACGGCTTGAAGACCGGGTTCTGCAAAAAAACCAGCATGCTGAACGGGCAATAGACAGCAGAATGCTGCCCCCAGGAGTAGCCATTGTACCAGCGTTTCACTGTTTCCCAGTAGGTCTCTGAGGGCATGTTCAAGCGTTCCTGGGCCTGTCCATGATGTTCAGCAAAATCCCGCTCGAGTTCTTCACGGGTATAGCCACAGAGTTCTGCAAACCTGGGGTCCAGGGAAGCGTCATAGAGGTTGTTGAGGTCACTGAACAGGCTCAGTTTCCCAAATTTTGAGACCCCCGTCAGGATCACCAGATGCAAGTGCTCATCCAGTTCTTTGATGGTTCCATACACACTTTTCAGCAGGTCCTGATGCTCGGCCAGCTTTTCTGGATCGTCCAGAAAATCCACCAGCGGTTTATCGTACTCATCAACGAGCAACACCACCTTCCCCCCTTTGGAGAGCCCCAGGATCAGGTCCCGAAAGGCCAATCTGGCCGAGCGGTCACTGATGGTCAGCCCAAAACGTGCGGCCTGCTCCTGAAAGTAAAGCGTTAAACCCACGCTCAGAGGAAGTTCCCGCGATTCCACTCCGGGGAGGTTCAGGTGGAGCACGGGATGTGGCTCAAAATCATGCTGGTTGTGAATCCATAAGCCTTCGAACAGGTGCTTCTTGCCTTCGAACAGCGCCTTCAGGGTGCTGATGGTCAGAGACTTTCCAAAACGTCTGGGACGAGAGAGAAAATAGTATCCCCCCTGAACGAAGGGCAACATGTGCTGTGTTTTGTCCACATACACGTAGTTCCCCTCCCTGAGTTTCTGGAAATCCTGAATGCCAATCGGAAGCTGCATGAACCAAGTTTAACACTTCATGATTTGTTGTTTCTCAGCATAATTTCTCGGCCTCTCACAGACAAAAGGCGAGTGAAGCGATGAGCAGACGCAAAAAAGGAACCGGCGGCCTGGTGCACAAAGCAGGCTTGATTCGGCCAGTCTCCTCCCTCATCATCTGGCGCAACCTGGCTCCCATCTCCCAGACTTTCCAGATGGGCTCCTGGTCTCAGATCAGGGCCAGATGCAACTTGATCTTCCGGTTCAGTTCTTCCATCAGGTCCTCAGGCAGGTGGGACAGACGCTTGCCCAGCCGACTGACACTGATGCTGCGCAACTGTTCCACCTGGATTTTGGAGTCCTGATTCAAACCACTCCGCTCCACCGGCAAATGCACCTGGAAGGGGTAGACCTTCTCGGTGTTGCTGGTGATGGGCACCACCACGATGGTGGTCCCTTCTTGATTGGCAAGGTTGTTGGTGACCACCACGGCTGGGCGCACATCACTGGCCTCATCTTCCCGGGCAGGTCTGAAGTTCACCAGGAAGACGTCTCCACGACGGATGACCTTCACCACCTCGAATCGTCCAGACCATCTTCGGAGGTGCCTTCCCACAGCCTCTGGTCTTTGCTTCCATCCCACTCTTGACTGGCAGCCCGGTAAGCTTCCCGGAGTTCCTGCTCCTGAAGCAGGTGCAAAGCCTGGGCCAGCACTTCACTGCGGCTGGACAGGCCATGGGCCAGCTGGAATTCTTCTGCAAACCGCACCAGGTCTGGTGGCAACGTGACACTGACTTTTTCTGCATTGGTGTGGAGGCGTTTAGATCCCATAAATTTATCTTACCAGATGGTAGGACACAATAGACCTCCTCCTCAATGGGTTGATCAAGTCCTGCGTTTCAGGCCAACCCCCTCTGAACCCATCCAGGGTCTGAGAACCCATCTGGAAATCTCACAACAGGTCCCACCAGACACCCCATTCAGCTGGGCTCAGGTCGATCCCACTCAAAAGGCTCCAGCTCAGGATCTCCCTTAAAATCCAGCACCTCCTGTGGCCAGGGCCGCCGATGGGCTTGATCTGGGGAGGGATCTGGAATGGGATAAACCTGATCTTCATACGCCTGAATGTGGTCTCTGAGCAACAGAAACAAACTCCCCAGCGGATGATCCTGTTGTTCCTTGACCCTTTCCCAAACACAGGCAAACAGCTGCATGGCATCTTCATACTGGGCTTCGGTGGTGATGGGCACCAGGACATCGTGGGCCACCTGGTCAAGGGCTTCCCAAAGCTGGACAATCTCCAGAACATTCAACTTCATAGGCATCTCCTCATCAGCCATGGCCACCTGCAATTGTGCAGCAGGTTGCTGCACAATTGCCCTGTCGTCTTCTCAGGTGAGCATCTGCAGCAAATCAAACATGCGCTCCCCCACGTGACACACCTCACTGGCCCTCAGCAGTTCATTCAGATTGCAGTCTTTCAGGCGCAAATAATCCCTGAAAGCCTCCTTGACGGTCTGCATGCCAATCTTGTTGCGGTGGTGCAGGATGTCAGCCAGGGTTTTTTCCTTGCTGTACACTGGGAAGCCCTCAGGCCTGATGATCCCATACTGGTGGGTCGATTCAGCGAAATAACAGTACCGTACAGGAGGGTACACGATGCGGGGTGCCCGGCTGTGGTTGGGGATGGCCATCCACACCTCACTTGATCTGACCGTGCTGAGTCCGTAATAGGCCAGGGCAGATTCCATACACACCACTCCGTGTTTGACCTGGATGCACACCTCCTGCAGATCCTCATTGAGCAAGAAGCCCACATTGAGAACCCGATAGTAACCCGGCCGCAGGCGTTCCAATACTCCCTCCTCCAGCAGTTTTTGAATGTGCCGGTGGTGGTATCCAAGTTTGGTCAGGGCTTGCCTGGAGAAGATGGGAGTGTCGTTTTCCTGGGCATACTGCTGCAGGTCCATGTCTTCATGGTACAGATTTGCAGGTGTTTTTTCAAAAACACCTGCAAATCTGTACAGCAGAATCAATCGTCAGAGAAGGCTTTGGGAGACAACACATCCATCACAACCATGTGGCCTGAAAAATACAGGGTGATCTGTCAATTTCTCAAGGCAAAATGTGGTAGAATGCCTTGAGAAATTGACAGATGAGTGACCATGATCTCCAGCTCCTCCAGCTCTTCCAGCAAAAGGGCGGTTATCTCACCCCGCAGGACCTGACAGAGGGCACCTACTTCAACCAGCTCAAGCGCTGGGTCCAGCAAGGCAAAGTCCAGAGAGTGCAGCGGGGGGTGTACCGCCTCACCGACAGCCCCCTGCTGGATCACGAAGAGCTGCTGGAGTTGCAACTGCGCTTCCCCCACATCCGCTTCTGCCTGGTCACTGCCCTGTACCTGCATGGCCTGACCACCACCCAGCCTCTGAGGGTACAGTTCGCCATCCCCCACCACCGCACTTTCCCCGGCGTCGACCACCCCCCGGTGGAGGTCTACCACTTCCAGGACAGGCACTACCAGCCCCACCAGACTGAACTGACCCTCAGTGGCACCACCCGCACCCTGAAACTGTACACAGAAGAAAAAACCCTCTGCGACCTGCACCGGTACCAAAAAAAACTCGGGCGGGACCTGTACCTCGAAGGACTCAGAAAGTACCTGCGGGGACACAAAAGTCCCCATCAGCTGATCAAGGTCGCCCGGGAGCAGCACATCGACCACAAAATCCTCAATGACCTGGAGGTCCTCCTGCATGACATCGACACCTGACCCCTCCGTCTCCCTGCTGGCCAAACTCCGCAACCTGGCCCTCAAACTCGGCCTCTCCCGGGAAACCATGCTGCTGCTCTACGCACAGCAAGGCCTGCTGGCCCGCATTGCCCTGAGTCCACACCAGGACGATTTCGTGCTCAAAGGAGGGCTGAGTCTGTTCGCCCGGTACGTGCAGGCCGCCCGTCCCACCCAGGACATTGACCTGGCCGCACGGCACCTGCCCAACACCCCGGAAGGGGTAAAGCAAGCCCTGGAGATTGCCCTCAAGGAATCCCTCCCGGACCAGGTGACCTTTGACACTGAAAACATGCGCCTCTCCACCCTGCACGAAGAGGCCGACTATCCTGGAGTGCGCGTCCTGGTGGACGCCGTGTGCGGACGGGCCAGAATCACCTTGCAACTCGACGTGTCCTTCGGGAACACCATCACCCCGGGTCCCATCATGGTGGACTTTCCCCAACTCCTGATTCCCCAGCCGGCCCAGATCCGGATTTACCCCCTGGAGACCGTGGTGGCCGAGAAGTTCGCTGCCCTGCTGGAGCTCGGGCGGGCCACCACCCGCATGAAAGACCTCTATGACCTGCACACCATCCTCCAGCGTGAAACCTTTGAGTTGGCCATGCTCCAACAGGCCATAGAACGGGCCTTTTTGAACCGGGGCACCCTCAGGGAAGCGCATCTCGAGGTGTTCAGCACTGAATTCTGGGGCGACCCTGCCTTGCAGGGCCGCTGGCAACTGTTCTTGCGGCGCACCAGGCTCGACGCCCCACAGGACCTGAGGACCCTGATGCAAACCCTGGCTGAATTCCTGCAACCCACCCTCGGTCCCTCGGCAGAAAAAACCTGGGTTCCCGAAGCAGGCCAGTGGCAACATCCAGTTCCCTGAGCCAGAAGCTTCAGGGGTCATGCACCAGAAAAAAAGCCCAGACCTGTTGTGGCCTGGGCTGCAAGGAAAGGATGGACTTCAGGCCCTTACCTGACCAGGACGTTTCTCCCCACCACCGTCAGAGCGACCTCGGGCCCCAGACCAGTGAGCACCCCTGCAGCAACAGAGAGGATGTTCCCTAAACAGAGATTTCTCCCCGTTAAGAAAAAGCAGCGTCTCAGACAGGTGCATAAAAGGCCCTCAATGGATGGTTTCCAGCACTGGCTTCCAGACCTCCTCACCGTGCGTGTTCCTCACCCGAACCAGCATCTCCGGGTTGAGCATGTACAGGCCGTGCCCGGTGCGCACCCACAGTTTGCGGGCCGGGGTGTAGGTGCTTTCCACTTCAGCCCGGGCCAGCACATGGTTGAAGTAGGTGCGTTTGCGGCGCTCCTCTTTCAAAACCTGTTCGGGCAGCACCTCAGCATTGCTGGAGAGCAGGGGGGCAGAAAAGCCTTTTTTGCGTTTGGAAAGATCAGGCAAACTGGACAGGGTGGACGACAGTTGTGGCAGCAGGGCGAGCATGGCCACCAAGGGGAAGTACTCCCCCATCTGTCGGTCAATGCGGATCAGTCGGCCCTCCACCTGCACGTCAAAATGGCTGGGGGCCAATCTGCCATACACCTCTCCAAAAGGTCCAGCAGCATATTCGCGGTCTTGCAGGACCCGGGCCATGGCGATCAGGAACGCTGTCTGACCCGTAACATCAGTGAGGTGCACCCGTGCCCCACGCTCCAGCAGGGTGTCCATCAGGGAGATGTTCCCCTGGTAAGCCGCCACCATCAGGGGTGTCCAGTTCACGGGGGTGCGGTAATCCACCCCGTAATTGTCGCAGTCCCACAGGACACTTTTGAAATTCTTGCCTGAGAAACTGGCCAGGTACCGGTCAAAGAGGCCCTTGCGGAATTTCTGAATGTCCTGCTGGAAGATGGAAGTGGCTTCGGCGTAAGGGTGGTCTTCCAGGTGGTGTGCCAGGTCCGGTGGGTAAAGTCCAGCAGCAAGGGGCAGCTTGCCTTCTGTGCCGAGCCTTCTCAGCAAGGAGTGGTCATACGTCCACACCGCGTAATCCATCAGGGCACGTGCAGGCTTGTTGGAGGTGTTCTTGGGATCAAAGGCTTTCTGCTTCAGCGCGGTGATGTTTTCCTCGTTCCACACCTCCCAGGGCACTTTCTTGACCTTGAGCACCTCGCTGCGGATCCGATCTGCCTGTTCCTGCTTGCCTTGCAGCTCCAGCCGTGCGGCTTCTTTCTCCCAATCTTCCCGGCTGGCTGCACGGGTGTTGAGTTTCCCGAGGTCTGCCCTGACCTGCACATCCAGCAGGGTCAAGAGGGGGTGGTTCTGGTCCCCTTCAATCAGGAGGACCGACTCGGTGGCCCGGGTGACCGCCACATACAGGGCGTTGATGTAGAACTTATAGATCTCCAGACTCTTGTCGGTCTTGTCCTTGCCCCGTTTGTAGGTGAGGGTGTCCACCTGCAGGTCCTCTTTGGTGACCCCCTCGACAATCTCCAGGAAGTCCTGGCGATTGAGTGAAATGAAGTTGTACAGAATGATGTTGGGGTACTCCAGCCCCTTGGCTTCATGCACGCTGAACACCAGCGGGGTCTGGAAGTGCTGACGGGCTTTCAGTTTGTCTTCTTCCCTGAGGACCAGCACCGCATACTCGGTGGAACCCTTGATCTGCTCGTTGAGGGCTTTTTTCACCGGGTCCCGGTCTGGCAGGGACTCCACCCGACCCGAATCTTCAATCACGCTTTCCACCAGGAAGTTGCTTTCCCGGTCCACCGAACCAAACCGGCGGTGTTTGATTTTCAGGAGGGTGTTGGCGGTGCGGGTCACCTCCCGGGCGTTGCGGAAGTTGACTTTCAGGACCGAGAACTGCTGGCCTGAAGCCAGCTCCTCATCCTCCCAGAACAGGCTTTTCACCGCCGACCAGGAAAAGAAATTGGGGTGCACAATCTGGTTGGAATCCCCACACAACAGGAACTGCCCCCTGGTTTTGAGGGTGCGGAGGATCAGGGCAAGTTGCACCCGGGTGAAGTCCTGCACCTCATCCACCACCACGAAATCAAAGGTGGGCTGTGCTTTTTGTTGCCACTCAAAAGACACCAGGTTGGGGTCAAACAGGCCACTGGCGCCAAGCCAGGACCGGTACTTCTCAAAGAGGGCATGCACTTCCCTGCGGTGCTCCACAGGGTAAATGGACTGCTTCACCCCGAGGTCCAGGTAGTCCTGCAGGGAGAGGGTCCCAGCTTCCCGGCTGGTGATCACCCCCCGGATCTCCTCAAAGAGCTGGTGGGCATCGGTGAAACGGTAGGTTTGCCGGTGGCCCTGAAACCAGCCCTGAAACGCCTGAAAGGTGACTTCCCGGCCTTCTGGGACCTGCAGGATCTCCAGAAATTCCCGGTACGACAGGAACAGGGGTTCCTGATCCACAGGTTCAAAACCATGGGAAAAGTACAGGTCGCTGGCACTCTGGGCCAGGTAAGGGGAAAGGGTCACGTACAGGACATTCCCCGTGACCCCTTTGAGCTTCTCCAGGGTCAGGGCGGTCTTGCCGGAGCCCGCCGAGCCCACCACAATCAAGGGGGGTCGGGTCTGGTACACCTGGTTTTGCAGGTCATCAAACGAAATCACCTTGTCCAGCAGGTGAAAACTGGCAGCAGCGGGGTTGACGTATCTGAGGACCGGCAATGCTCCCTGCAGGTCTTCCGGGGTGGTGTCCACAATTTTGCTTTCATCCACCACCTTTCCCCTGAGGAAACGGGATTTCTCGTAGCGGTGCTGGTGGATGACTTCCAGGGCCAGGCACACGGTTTCCCCCTGGTGTTTCATGAACGTGAGGAGCAGTCGGTTGGTGTCATCCAGTTTGGCCCGGTGGTAGTTCCCCTGGGCAAGCTTCTTGACGTCCGGACTGCGGAAATCCCCCTGTTCGATCAGGCCTTTGACCTTCTGGAATTGTTTTTTCACTTTTGAGGTGTCGAGTCCCACGTAAGTCAAAACCTTCACATGTGCCTCCTGGCAGGGTCATGCATCATGGTCCCATTTTTCCATGGATTCCTGCTTCCCCAGTGCAAAACGTTCAATAGGCCCAAACAGGGTGATCACGCCCCCTCTCCATTTCAGGGGCATGCAGATCAGCAGGTGCGGAAAGCAGACACAATCCGGCGTCTTCCACCCGCATCTGAACTTCCAGCACATCCTCATGGTTGGTGGGAGGGTGGTTGACCAAACAGTACACGCCAGGATGGGGCTGTTCAAACACATGGTGTTGCAAGAGCCTGCGCAACTGCTGGTTGTGGAAACCTGCTTTTCTGGCCTCCTGGGTGGTCAGATACCCTCCATTGGCTTCAAAAAGGTGAAAAGTTCCATCTGACCCATTGTGACCATTTTACGGCCTTTTTGAAAAACCGCCGTAAAAAAATGGGCACAAGTCACTTCTGCAGGGAGCTTCCACAACCACAGAATAGGCTCCACCCTTCTGTCAGAAGGAAACAGGTAAGATGACCCCGGAACCATGGCTGACCTCTCCGAACAGGCTTAGCAGCAAACCCTCGCTGAATTGAAACGGCAGGTGCAAACGTCCCAGCTTCAAGCCCTACTCAAAGTGAATCAGCAACTCTTGATGCTCTATTGGAAAATCGGCAAAACCATTTTGTTTTTGCAGCAGGAACATGGCTGGGGAACCCATGGGGTGGACCACCTCGCCATAGACCTCAAAGCAGCCTTCCCGGGCATGACGGGATTTGGACGCCGCAACCTGCAGTACATGACTTTTCGCTCAAACCTACCCCAGTGAAGAAATTGTGCAGGCGTCGCCTGCACAATTGACCTGATACCACAACACCACCCTCCTGGACAAAGTCAAAGACCCTCAGGAACGGGATTATTACATGCAAGCCACCCTCACGCACGGTTGGAGCCGAGATATGATGGTGCACCAGATCGAAACCCACCGTTTGTGGACCGTCGTGAGCAACCCTCCATTGAACAAACAAGTTTGAAAAGGCTGGGCTGGACGTGGCTACCCCAGGCCAGCCCTATGCTGCAGGATGATTTCAGCAAACCCACATGACAACAGAATTTCAAAAGTGTAGAAATGAAGCCTGGTTACAACATTAAGAACAATCATTTCATTGCCACCTGAGGTTTCATTTTGAGATCAGAATTATCCCTTAATCACAGTCATGGTTCATAAAAAATGTCATAAAACTTAAATCACTCATCTTTAAATTCATATGATAGATCAGTCTTGACCATTTGCGATGACATCGTCACGGTGGACACCCGGAGGTAAGTTTGAAACCCATTGTTCCCACCTTGCTGTTGTGTCTCAGCACTGTCCTATGGACAGCCCAGGCCACCCCCAAGGGGCCTCAGGCCCATTTGCGCATCAACCACAACCTGGAGGTGCTTTTCACGGACCCAATGGTCCCTGCGGTGGATGGCAAAGGCATCTTCTGGGCCTCGCTGCACCCGGCAGCAAGGTTGCTGGGCTGGCAGGTCGAAGAAAAGGAACCAGGGGCCCTGACCGTGCGAGCCAACGGCCATGAAGTGGTGCTGCATGAACATGCTGCAAAAGTCCACTGGGATGGACATGACACCCTGATGCCTGCCCCACTCAAACCTCAGGGCAAGGCTTATCTGGTGCCCATTGCTGGACTTGCCCGCTTGCTGGGAGACCAGGTGAGCTGGAATGGAGACATCCGGGTACTGGACATCACAGGCCCCTGGAACCGGCCGATTCGAAGCCTGAGCCTCAGGAGCTTTGAATCAGAAGCGGCCCCTTCCAGACAGCAACTGCAACTCTGGCAGTTCACGGTGAAACCCGGACGTTCTGCTTCCACTCCAACACGGCTGACAGCTGTGTTGAAAAACACCTCAGACCATCCCCTGGCTGCTGGCACATCCAGTTTTAAAATGTTGTATTAGGGGTTGTCCCATTGTTAAAGACGTTTTGGATAAACTGAAAAATCTATCGTTCAGAACGCCATTCTTCCGCGCCACCCTTTTGTCCTCAATTTAGGTTTGTTTTTAGTAATCTCGTGTGGGACAACGAATTTCCACTTTCACCACTGACAAAAACGTATGAGATTCTGGCGTTTTTTGATTGTGGCATGGGTTTTGGCACAATCAAAATTAGAAAATATGCGTTCTGAACGTTGTAAGGGCAGAAGGCCTCAAGAACTTACCGACTCTGTTGGCGAATTCGACCTACCTGTTGCCCATCTGGCAGAAGATAAACACTGAAAGTTCCAAACTGGGCTATGTCACTGAAACCTCATCCGGTCCCCATGATCCCCAAGACCACCCGACACATCGCTCAAGCTGTTTTTTCCCAGCCCGCTCCCGCTATGCGTTTTCGCGATGAATTTGAGAGCTTCTTGCAGCAGCTGGATTTCAGAGAACTCTACTCACATCTTGCAGTAGAGACAAACCCTACTCAGACAGCATAAAAATGCGTTAGGGACAAAAAAAGCGTGGTGTTCCCCCAAAGTGGGGTTGTCATGAAGCACCACGCAAAAACATTCTTCCATAAGCTGCAGGAGATTTTCACCCCCCACCAGCAGCATACCTTTAAAGCCCTGATGGTCCTTTTCCTCGGTGCCACCGGAAAACCCTTGCCACACTACTCCAAGCTCAAATCAGAGAGTGCGATCAGCCGGTTTTCAACCACTATCGCTGGGACACCCGACAGCTGATCCGAAACACCCGGCAGCAAGTCACGGACATCGTCCAAACCTACCAGGGGAGAAAAGGCAGGAAACACCATCTGGAATTGATTGTGGATCTCACCACCCTGGAGAAACGGGGCAAATTTAGAGGGCTACAAGGCTGGCTGCACGTCCTCAAAAATGCTCGTGGTCTGCATCTGGTGGTGTTGTGCGTCAAGATTGGTCCGCACTGCTTCCCGTGGAGTTTTCGTATCTGGCACGGCAAAGGGTCAAAAAGTCCCACGGTGCATGCCCTGAGAATGATTCAGACGTTCCCAGGGACGCTCAGCAAAGGATTCAAGGTCCGGGTGCTGGCCGACGGTGGGTTCGATGCTGCCATGTTCATGGTGGGCGTACACCAACTGGGCTACTCGTGCATTGTGGGCACCCGGAGTACCCGAAAGACCACCGAGGGCAAAAAGCTAAGTCAGTACCCGTTTCGGACCAGAACCATCTATTTGAAAGACGTGCAGCAAGAGCAAATCCCCATTCCAATCTACTTTTCCTGGGTGTGGCTAGAGAGAAATGGAGGCTGGGAAAAACGCTACGTGCTCTCCACCGAGAAGATGACTCCGGACAATATTCGTCGTACAGGTCGTCGGAGGTGGACCATTGAGGGTGTTTTCAAGATTTGCAAAAATCGCTTCGGGCTGCACCATTTCGGGCAGCAAAGCAAAATTGGGGTCTTAAGGTACCTGTTGCTATCCTTGGTAGCGTATGTTGGTATGACCCCTTGATTTAACTGAGATTTTGCACCTATCCAGCCCTTGGAAAAGGATGCAGTTCTGAGTCGGTGAAAAGCTGATCCTGCAGCATCA